>JAGLTN010000526.1 GCA_023135255.1 Planctomycetota bacterium | reverse complement strand
ATTTACTACCCTTAAGGGTATAGAATGGTTCGATTATGTAAATAAGGGTAAAATTTTCTGGAGCAAAGATCAATGACTATTGCCGATATAGCATCACAAGCCAAGTCAGCCTCGATATTACTCGCTGCCGTCAAAACTGACGTAAAAAACAACGCACTTGCAGAAATCGCAAAAGCCCTCAAAGCCAACAGCGAAGAAATCATAAAAGCAAACCTCTCTGACCTCGAAGAAGCAGAAAAAAATAACCTCGCAGCTCCATTGTTGAAAAGGCTCAAATTCGACCAGGCAAAAATTAACGACGTCTGCCAGGGCATACAAAGCCTCATAAAACTCGACGACCCCGTCGGCAAAACCATCAAAGCTACCGAGCTGACCAATGGGCTTGAGCTTTACAAAGTAAGCTGTCCCATAGGCGTAATAGGCGTAATATTTGAATCACGCCCCGATGCCCTCGTACAGATATCCACCCTCTGCCTGAAAAGCGGCAACGCGGCAATGCTCAAAGGTGGCTCCGAAGCGGAAAAAACAAATTCGATACTCGCAAAAATAATCGCACGCGCTACCGAAAAAACCGCCATCCCATCAGGCTGGATCCAGCTGATGCACACAAGGCAAGATGTCTCCGCAATGCTGAAACTCGACAGCTCGATCGACCTGATAATCCCCAGAGGCTCAAACGAATTTGTAAAATACATAATGGATAACACAAACATCGCCGTCCTCGGCCACGCCGATGGCATCTGCCACGTCTACATCGACGATTCCGCTGATATCAACATGGCAGTCAACATCGCAACCGACAGCAAGTGCCAATACGTCGCTGTCTGCAACGCAGCAGAAACGCTCCTCGTCCACAAAGATATCGCACAAGCTTTCCTGCCAAGGCTGAAAGATTCTCTCGACAAATTCAACGTAGAGCTTCTCGGCTGTGAAAAAACCACAAAAATAATCGACATAAAACCCGCCGACGACAACGACTGGAAAACCGAATACCTCGACTACAAACTATCGATCAAAATAGTTGACAACATCGACGAAGCGATCGAACACATAAACACTTTCGGCTCAGGACACACCGACACCATCGTAACTTCCAGCACCAAAAACGGTGAAAAATTCATGAACCTCGTAGACGCAGGCGACGTCTTCCTCAATTGCAGCACAAGATTCAGCGATGGTTTCCGTTACGGCCTCGGAGCAGAAGTCGGCATCAGCACAAACAAAATTCACGCAAGAGGCCCTGTCGGACTCGAAGGGTTACTCATATACAAATACAAACTAATCGGCAAAGGCCACACCGTGACCGATTTCTCAAACGGAAAATATAAATACACTCATAAGAATATTGAAAAGGATTTCAATCTATAAAATGAGAAACTTCACTAAAACAAAAAGAATCGTAATAAAAATAGGAACAAACACCCTTACCAAAGCAGGCAGCATTGACACCGCATATGTCGGGCGAATCGCAAAACAAATCAAAGCCATGTTAGACACAAACCGCCAAGTCCTGATAGTCACCTCAGGCGCAATCGGTATGGGCGCTGTTCAGCTAAAATTAAAAAACTCGATAAAAGACACCAAACTCCGCCAGGCATGTGCCGCCATAGGTCAACCAATGCTGATGCGTGCCTACAGAAAAGCTTTCTCAAAATACGATGTCACCATCGCCCAGGTACTGTTGACCACCGAGGTACTTAACAACAGAAAAACATACCTCAACCTGAAAAACGCCATCGAAAAGCTTCTAAACCTCGGTGTTATCCCAGTCATAAACGAAAACGACTGCGTAAGCACCGAAGAGATTGGCTCAGCTTTCGGCGACAACGACAAATTAAGCGCACTCGTCGCAAGCAAGGCCGACGCTGACCTCTTAATAATACTAAGCGACATCGATGCTCTTTACGACAAGGACCCAAGAAAAAATAAAGACGCAAAACCAATCTCAGCAGTCTACGAAATATCACCGGAAATAATCAAAAGCTCAGGCGGCAAAGGCTCAACTCACGCAACAGGCGGAATGAAAACAAAGATCGAAGCTGCGCAGATAGCCTCAAACGCAGGTTGTCGAATAGTCCTCGCTAACGGTCGAACACCAAACGTCATAACAAAAATTATAGCCGGCGCAAATATCGGCACTGTCTTCATGCCAAAAAGAAAACTAAGCAACCGCTGCCGATGGATAATCAACAGCCGCCCCACTGGCACAATAAACATCGACCCAGGCGCAGTAAAAGCTATTAAAAATCATAAATCCCTCCTGCCAAGCGGAATCACCTCAGTTAAAGGCTCTTTCCAGACAGGCGATGTTATTTTAATAAACGACATAGCAAAAGCCGTCACCAACCTCGACAGCTCTCAGCTAAAAGCCGTCGCCGGTAAACACAGCACTGAAATAAAAAAAATCCTGACCCCCGATACTCGTCCCGAAGTCATAATCCCCGAAGACATCGTTTTTCTTGATTACTAAAATAGCTGCCCATGGAACCAGACCCTGAAAAAGTCGAAGTAAAAAGAGTCAACAGCTCATCCCTAAATAAACACCCCCCGTCTGTCTTCGCCAGGCTGAACAACGCAATCGCACCGCTGGCCGGAGGCATACTGATCGACACCCTCGACATTGCAACTTTTGGCCCTATCGGCTTATACATAGGTCTGTTCGTAGGATTCGCAGCTGGATGGTGGATTACTTCCGTTTACCGCTTCGGGAAAAAAACAAAGCTCATCTGGTCATTGCTCGCTGGAATTTACTGCATGGTACCTGGAACCGCGTTTTTCCCACTGGCAACAGCAATCTCTGTTATAGGTCGATTTGGTCAGACACCAACATCAAAACAATAATATTTTCTCTTGACGAATATCGCCAAATCCTATATCTTATCAAGCTTTCCGACGCCGGAGTGGCGGAATTGGCAG
>JAGLTN010000525.1 GCA_023135255.1 Planctomycetota bacterium | reverse complement strand
AAATCACCCGAATTATCAGGATTCGGGGCGACTGGACTTGAACCAGCGACCTCTTGACCCCCAGTCAAGCGCGCTACCAAACTGCGCCACGCCCCGAAAACAGCGATTTTAATATAAAACCTGGGACAAAACAAAGTTTTTTTAATTTTATAATAAATTTTTGTTGAAAAGTTAGCCCAGGCTAACTATATTAGTGTAGTATAACTAAAGAAAGGTTTTTGTGGTAATGAAGAATAAGAAGATCAGTGCGTCGCTGGAAGATTATCTGGAAGTTATATTTAACCTTGCGGATGAATTTGGTGTTGCGCGTAGTAAGGATATTTCAGAAAGGCTTGACGTTTCCAGAGCGTCGGTGACAGGGGCGCTTAGGCTGTTGAAGAAAAAAGGATTGGTTAACTATGAGCCTTACGGCTATATCACGCTTACCGAAAATGGTGCAAAGACAGCGGCAGAAGTTGCTAAAAAGCACAATATTATAGAATCGTTTTTTGTGAACATTCTTGATATTGATGAAGAGACAGCACAGGAAGCTGCGTGCAAGGCTGAGCATGCGCTTGGCAACGATGTGGTGTCAAGGCTTATGTGTTTTGTTGAATATATGAATCAGCAAGATTGTGGTGTTGCTGAGGATTTCAGGCGTTATTGTAATAGCAACAGGAAGAAAGTGAAGTAATGGAAATAAAAGACGTAAGGCCTTTAGCTTTAGTAAAAGATGGTGAGACGGTTAAGATAGTTAGTATTGCAGCAGGTTGCGGGCTTAACAGCAGACTTCGTGCGATGGGGCTTTTGCCTGGTGTCAAGATTGTAGTGGTTAATAATAGAAATGCCGGCGCGTTTGTGGTGAAGGTGAAAGATTCGAAATTAGTGCTCGGCAGGGGCATCGCAAATAAAATTATGGTTTCTTAATTGGATAGTGTTTTGGCGATAAGCGGATAAGCAGGTAAAACTGACTTTTTAATATATACATCAGAGGTAGATTCATAGTATGAAGAAGATAACGGTTGCTTTGGCGGGGAATCCTAATAGTGGTAAGACTACGGTTTTTAATATGCTCACCGGAGCAAGGCAGCATGTTGCTAATTATCCGGGAGTTACTGTTGAGCAGAAAGAAGGTTTTCGCAGATATGGCGGCTATGAAATCCGTTTTATTGATCTGCCGGGCACTTACAGCTTAGATGCTTATTCGATCGAGGAAATCGTTGCTCGAAATTTTATAGTCGATGAGCATCCTGATGTTGTTGTCGATGTGGTTGATTCTTCAAATATTGAACGCAATCTTTATCTTGCTACCCAGCTTATAGAGATGGATGTGCCTTTAGTGTTGGCGTTCAATATGAGCGATATTGCAAGGCTCAATGGGCTTGTATTTGATATTGATGAAATGTCTGAGCTGCTCGAAGCTGAGATAATTTTGACAGTGGGCAGTAAGGGCCGTGGCGGTAATGAGCTTTTGGGCGCTATATTGCGGACAGCGGAGAAGGAAAAAACTAAGCGAAGCCATAAGATCAGCTATGGTGGGGAGATCAATGAAAAAGTCGCAGAGCTTTCCGGGCTTATAGAGCAGATTGACAATAAGGCGATAGAAAAATATCATCCGGACTGGTTGGCGATAAAGCTTCTTGAGCGGGACAAAGAAATCGCAAAGAAAATAAAAGACGATACGGTCAAACAAAAAGCGGATGAGAGTATAAAAGAGATAAAAGCTATACTCGGTGATGAGCCTGAGGTTATTATGGCTGACAGGAGATACGGTTTTATTTCCGGTGCCTGTCAGGAGACTATAAAAAAGACAGTCGAATTTCGGCACAGCTTCAGTGATACCATCGATTCAGTCTTAACCAACCAGGTTCTGGGGCTGCCTATATTTCTGCTTTTGATGTTTGTGGTTTTCCAGGTGACATTTACTGTTGGCTCATATCCGATGGGTTGGTTAGAGATGTTTTTTGATTGGCTCTGTAAGATGATAATTACTTACTGGCCTGGCGATAATATGCTGTGGTTGAGGTCATTGCTGGTCGAAGGTGTTATTAGAGGCGTCGGTGGGGTGGTAATGTTTTTGCCTAATATTCTTTTGCTTTTTGCTTCTATTGCGATACTTGAAGCGACCGGCTATATGGCAAGGGCAGCGTTTATCATGGATCGCGTAATGCACAAGATTGGGTTGCACGGCAAGAGTTTTATCCCGATGATAATCGGCTTTGGATGCAGCGTTCCCGCGATCATGGCCACCAGAATACTTGAGAATCGCAGAAACCGTTTTACTACGATAATGGTTATCCCGCTGATGAGCTGCGGCGCGAGGTTTGCGATATATGCACTGCTGATACCAGCGTTTTTTCCACTGAAATGGCAGGGGACAATGCTTTGGCTGATATATATTGTTGGGGTTGTAATCGCTATTATCTGCGTGAAAATATTAAGGCTGACAGTTTTTAAGGGCGAGACAACACCTTTTGTCATGGAGCTGCCGCCTTACAGGATGCCGACTTTTAAGGCTTTGGGGCTTTATACGTGGCAGAGGGGTTGGATGTATCTGAAAAAAGCGGGCACGGTTATTCTGCTGGCATCGATAGTTTTGTGGTTTGCTAAGACTTATCCCAAGCCATCTGAACAATCGCTGCAGGGGTTGAATGCTCAGCAGTCGCATGAGCTGAAACTTTCGAGTTCTGTTATCGGCAGGATCGGCAAAACTATAGAGCCCGCCATCAAGCCTTTAGGTTTTGACTGGAAGATCGGGACAGCTTTGGTGGGGTCGGTTGCCGCGAAAGAATTGTTTATTACTCAGATGGCAATAGTTTATGCTGTTGAAGGTGACGCTGAGCAAAGCCATAATCTTCGATATCGTTTGCGGGAGACTTACACTGAGAACAGAGCGTTGATGGGGTTTTGCATAATGTTGTTTTGCCTGATCAGCTCGCCTTGTGTTGTGACCGTTGTGATGACAAAGCAGGAAACTGGCAGCTGGGGCTGGGCGATGTTCCAGTTCTTCGGACTGACGATACTGGCATATGTCGTCACGCTGGTAGTTTACCAGGTTGGTATTTTGTTTGTTGGTTAGTGTTAGGTTGTAATTTTGGTTACTCTTCGACGAGTTCGATGATGTCGGAGTCTATTTCAACCGATGCCGCTTGGCCTAACATGTCTATGTTCAGCATAAGACGAGCCCCGCTTGTTGTTACTTGTGCGATGCCTTTCAGCCCTATTAAAGGCCCAGCAGTTACCTGGCAAAGCTGACCAGCCTTGATGTATTTATCAGGCTTGAGGTCGGCGCCGGCCTTTAGTGCCTGTTCGATTTCGGAGAGTTCTTTTATCAGTTGCTGCTGATCTCTTACTTCTATGATGTTTGCAACACGATTAGTACGCAGGACTTTTACCCGCTGGTTTTCGTTGCCGTTGAAGAACATATAGCCGGTAAATAAAGGCAGCAGGGATTTGAATTTTCGGCCTTTGCTGTGGCTTGTTTTCCAACACATAGGCAGAAAATAATTGATTTCCTTACTGACAAGATCCCACGCCAAAGCTTTTTCGTTTCGGCTTTTTGTATGTACTAAAAACCACTGGTCAGAAAAGTTTTTAATCGACATCTCTGCCGGCCAACTGATCAGTGGATTTTCACTTTTTTTAAGCAAATCTATACTCCTGATCTATACTGATCCCAATTGAATTTTACCATTTATCCGCGGGTAAATAA
>JAGLTN010000524.1 GCA_023135255.1 Planctomycetota bacterium | reverse complement strand
GATGAGTTCGCAGTGGTTTTCTGGGATATGCCTGTCGACTATAGCAAGCCCGAAGAACAAAGAAGAACCGTCGGCAGTCATCCGCAGGAAGTGCTCTTTATAGCAAAGCGGTTTATAAAGGAATTGGGGCAGGCAGAATTACCATTTTTGGGTTCGAGAGGAAAGGGCACTTTGACTATCAGCGGCGGGTTGGCGACTTTTCCGCGTGATGGTCAGTCTGTGGAAGAGCTTTTTATGCTGGCGGATGAAGCACTGTTCGATGCGAAAAGAAGCGGTAAGAATAAGATTTATCTTGTGGACTCAAAAAACGGCTCTGCTGATATTAGCTGATGACCAAAGCAGCGTTATTTTTGGTCAATTATGATAGTCTCTGTCGGTCCAAGCAATTTATACTTTATTGACCGCCAGACGATTGTCCTGCCGAAAGCTGATGAAACTATTATAAGCAGCATAAGAATGTGCCAGACCCAGAAAAAACCGACATCCGCTATGATCGTGGCTTTCATTTTGGTTTTATCTTCGTTGCTGAGTAATCTGACAGCTGCTAACTGACGCATTATTGCACGGATCGCAGGGAAGATAAAAAACGATACCGGCACAATAACGCTGAACCATTTGCCGCTGAGGTTGTTTTCAAATGCGTAAATGCTCATCCAAAGCCCGCCCCACAAGCCGAGTACAGCAAAGAAACTGCTCACCAAGCCGAAAAGCCAGGTGCAAGGCGAGCTTACACGAGTAATCAAAAACTGTCTTCTGCCGAATTCCCAGAGTTTGGCCCAGCTTGTATTTTCGTAAGATGCCACCAGGCACGCAGGGACAAATGTTACCTTTTTGTGTGCCTTTTTTACTGCGTAACTGAGAGAAAGGTCATCGCTCAAAGCATTTGTCCAGATTTTGTCGATACCGAGCTCTTCAAATACATCAACTTTGATCGCCATCGATCCGCCCCAGGCCTGGTTAAAGCCGGTATTGCCCATAAGCTGAGTTACTTTCGCATTCAAAGCGGCAAGAGCAATTGTTGCGAGGTTGCTTTTCTCTGGTATGAACCATCGGTATCCGCTTGAAGCTCCACATTTTGGACGGCGTATCGGGTAAACTATATGGCTCAACCAGTTGGGCTGGATACATGCGTCCGAATCAGCAAATGCCATTGCCTCGATATCCTCACCAAGTTGCCCGTAGCAATGCAGAAGGTTGTAAAGTTTCTGGCTGCAGGTTTGACTTTTGCCCGCTTCTAATATGAAAACCTCTTTAGCCTGCGAATCAGCAAAAAACTTTTCTTTTATTTTGCAGAGCTGCTCGTAAGCGGGGTCGGTTTTGTCTTCGACAACGAAATAAAGCACATAGTCTTCGTATTGCTGATTATAAAAAGATGCGATATTTTTGCCGAAGTTGGTGTCTATACCTTTGCAGGGGACTATCAGAGCGGTTTTTGGTCTGTACCATTGGCGTTTTCTCTTATATCGGCTCATTGCATAACGGTAATTGTGCACAGCCAGAAATAAGAAGAGTATTTGCAGTACAACCGCAATTATTTCTATATAAAAGTACCAGTCCATTAGTGACATTTCTCCGTCATGTTTTTTTAACTATTGAATCGAAGATAAAGCTACGATTTTGTCTTGCAGCTCTTCAGCGGTATAGCTTTTATCCAGCTTACAACTTATAAGGCAGCCATGATTATGGTCGGATGCTATTATTATCATATTTTCGCCTGCTATTGACCACCCGTCTGGTTGGCTTTGGTGTCCAAGCACAAAAGTTTTAGCCCCAAGTTTTTCCGCGGCATCATCGAGCAGTTTTTGGCTTTGCTTTCTTCCCCATGTCAGAAGATAAACGCTGCCTGTCCTTGCCAGATCGTCTAATTCTATTTTACGTTCAAATATTGCTGTGTCAAACTTGTCCCAGTTTCTCTCTGCCGGCAGCGAATGTGATAACCAAAGCCCATTGTCACATTTAACCGCTAAAGGCTGAGAAAGCAGATATTCGCTTATCGCCAGCTTTACATCTTCGCTTCGGCCACGAAATTCCTTATCGAGCGCCTGCCTCATTGCAAGATTCATTTCCCTGCCGTCTTTCATTACTTCGCTGTCACAGATGAAAGAAGTATCGTGGTTGGACATGAGAATATGAATCTGGTCGGGATATTGCAGCTTGTATTGCAGGACATCAAATAACAGCTCATAAGACTGGCATAGGCCTTTGTCATCAGCTGGGCCGCCATGTATTATTTCCTGCAGGATTACGTGTTTTTTTGGGTTGTTGCCCAGATCTGCAAAAGAAACTACTCTTTCGAAGTTTCTTCTGTGTCCGTGGATGTCGCCTGTTATAACAATGCTGCCTGTCTCGCCGAGATAAATAACATTTCCCCTGCGATATTTGTCTTCAACGGTGGCAGTGCGAGCTGACTGTAATAGTTCAATTGTTTTTTGAGGCATCTTTATTAGTTTTTAATTTGTCACCAAGAAGCTTGTGTACCATTTTATCGAGCCTGGATGTGATTTCCAGCATACTGCGTGGGCGTTCTTTCGGGTCGTTCTTAACGCAGTCCATTACCAACTCTGATATTTCTTCCGGCAGCTGAGGTTTGATTTCCTTAGGGCTTCGGCACTTCTGAGGCGGTATCGGCAGACCAACCTCATCTTTTTTAGGGATAAGAGTTGGTACATTCATCCCCGTCAAAGCCCAGTACATCGTAGCACCAAGATTGAATACATCGGTGCACGGATTCAAAGGTTTGCGTTTTACCTGTTCCGGCGCGATATAATCAGGCGTACCCTGAATACGCTGCTTTACAGTTCCTATTTTGCAGCTTTGACCAAGGTCGATTATCTTTATCGAACCGGATTTGTGCAAAAGAATATTGTTAGGCTTCACATCGCAATGTACATAGCCGTGCTGGTGCATAGCGTTGAGTCCGTCCGCTACCATCCTGAAAACTAAAAGAACATCCACCAGACTAAGCGTCGGGCTGTCTTCAAGTGTGTCGGCATCGAAAAGCTCCATCGAAAGAAGCATTTCTTTTACTTTGAAAAGGCTTTTTATTTTTTTGAGCTTATAACACTTTCGGACATAAGGATGGTCAATTTTGCGGGCCACTCTAAATTCTGTCTCGACCTGCTCAAAAATACGCATATCTTCAGGGCGTTCAAAAATAACCCTTTTTAAAGCAACATCCTGCCTGGTCTGTTCATCGGTTGCAAGATAGATCGTACTGCGTGCGCCGGTGCCGATCCTCTTTTTTATCGTGAACCCTCCGATATCGATAATATCTCTTGCCATCTAACACAACTTCCTGAATATATAACTAATTATAATTAAAAATAATTTCCAGGCCCTGATACGCCTTGAAAACAGATATACTACTGTAAACCCAACATTTTACAATATAATCGGCAGTTTGTCTAATATTACGGAATTATTTAGTGTTTTTACGTCAAAAAAATTTTTGTTTCTTGACAAATATTTCAAAATATTGATAATACCCTGAATATTCAGCCCGAAACTTTGGTTTTAAGCTGTTTATTCCCCGATAGCTCAATTGGTAGAGCGAGCGGCTGTTAACCGCTAGGTCGTAGGTTCGAATCCTACTCGGGGAGATTTAAAAATGGGGCTGGTTTTTAGCCCCTTTTTTTAATCTCTCTCGATACGACAGAAACTATGTGAGCTTGTCCTGAGCGTAGTGAAGGAAGTCCGGTACTTAAAATATGTGGAAACTCTACATAATACCCAAAAACGGAAAATACTACACAGGAATCACAAATAACCGCTTAAATCTCCCCTGTTCAACAAAATGAGCTATAAACCTTGAGTTTTCGAGACAGATTTGCTATTCTGTTGGAAAAGAGGCTTTAGCGGCGTAGCTTGGCTGAAATATGAAATATTATACGAGAAATGACAACAACTGGAATGAATTTGATTAGCTGTCATATCAGAAAATGGACTATTTGGTACATGGAGATATATTAGGATGCATAATTTAGTGCAAATCTCACAAACTGGTTTCAAAAATCTCAAAAAGGAACTGAGCAAGCTCGAGAAAGAACGGATTGAAGTCGCTAAAAGGGTGGGTGAAGCTCGTCAGCAGGGCGATCTAAGGGAAAATGGCGAGTATATTTATGGTCGCCAGCAGTTGGGCTTTATCGATGGGCGTCTCGGTGAATTGAGAACGCAAATAAACTGCTCAGAAATCGTTGATTGTACGACAGTTGAATGTGATAAGGCGATGTTTGGCACTATTGTAACTTTGTTAGATATGGATACTCAGGAGAAAGTGACCTATCAATTACTAGGCCCTTATGATGCTGATATCCATGATGATGGTATTTCAATTCAATCGCCGGTAGGAGATGCTATTGTTGGGCTCTCGGTAGGGGGCAAGGAATCAGTAACGATCCCTCGCGGCGAGTTCAATTTTGAGGTGGTTGATATTGCCAAGTCACAAATTAAGTAGAACTGGTTTTGCTGGTGGTTCAGTATGGGTTTGGATGCCTGATACCGGATGGGTGCAGTCTGTTCAGCCACCTGATGAATCATGGCCAGTTGACTTTCTATGACAAAGATGCTGGGCTGGCAGATTTGAAATTCCATGACCTGCGAAAGACGTTCGGTTCTTTGCTTGCCCAGAATGGAGTTTCGACTGCGGTTACACAGAGACTGCTGGAACATTCTTCTCCGTATCTTAGAAACAAGGTTTACACAAACGTTGATCCTGTCTTGCGGCACGCGGTGGAGCGATTGCCGGTTGGTGACTGGTTGTAACATTGGAGTGGATAGCTTATTCCTCTTACAAAGCCGAATATTAGGCATTTGGTCCCGATTCTGGTAAAATATGAATAAATTTTCAAAATTTTGCAAAAAAAGCGTCACATTTAGCCTTTTTGTGGCATTTATTAATAGTAATTTTATATGGCCGACAAGGATGATAAATTTATTGAATTGGTAAAAAGAGCTCGCCTCGGTGACAGTGAAGCTGTTGAACGTCTGGCCGAGACGGCGAGGTAGCGTTTGCGCACATTTATTTACCGTTTTACGTTAGCAAACGATGTGACGGAAGACATTATACAGGAGAGTATGTTTGAAATGCTTAAAATGCTTAGAGGAAATAAAAAGAGAGATGGAATGTTTGATAGAGGGAAAGTTAGATTTACAGGTATAATTTTATCAATTCTTATTTCAGCGTGTATTTGTTCGGCAAATTCTATTGAAAAGTAAACGAGAGGAATTTTTACTATGAAGACAGAAAAAGTGATAAGTACGGTTTTTATAACGATGGTTATTTTTGTGCTGTGTGGGTCGGCTTTGGGTGAACCGGTTTTTTGTGCTGTAGGTTGGTTTGGGGAATTTGCTCATATTGATCCAGATATTGGAGTAGTAACACCGATCCGAAATGATTTGCCTTCTGGTTTACAAGCACTTGCATGGTCTCCTGATGGGATCTTGTATGCCGGGCGAGAAAATGATATTTATAAAATAGATCCAAGAACAGGAAACTATGAGCACTATTTGTCAATAACTGTAGACATCCGTGGAATGGCTATTTCTCCCTCCGGTGTATTATATGTTACTTCAGAGCATACCTCGTCTCAAGCCTTTGGCGCGATTAATCTAGAAACTGGTGCTTATACTGACATTGGATTGCTTTGGGGAGACTTAACCAAAGCTCAGGGGATGGCGTTTTCTCCAAATGGTGTTTTATATGGTATTCATCCCAGCAGGCCTTCATTTAAACTTTTCACGATAGATTTGGATGATGCCGAAACACACTTGATCACAGATTCTTTATCAACAGTGGGAGTAAATCAATCACTATCTTTTACGCATGAAGGAGCTCTTTACGCTATTGGCGAAGAAATATTTGCACAAATAGATCCTACAGACGGTTCCGTTATAGAGCCTATTGCACTTTCCGGATGTGGAGAATGTGAATTTCGTGGTCTCGCACTTATTTCTAACAACAATTATGATTATTACGTTAATGCCAATGGTACGGGGGATTATCCAACGATCCAAGTGGCAATTGACGTTGCGAGTGATGGGGAAACGGTAGTAGCAGCAGATGGAGTTTATAAAGGAGAGGGTAACAGAGACATTGATTTTAGGGGCAAGGCTATAACAGTTAAATCCGAAAACGGTCCAGAAAACTGTGTTATTGACTGTGAGACGTTGGGACGTGGATTCTATTTTCAAACAAATGAAGGGAGAGATTCGATTTTAGACGGCTTTACGATTATAAATGGTAGAACAGATGAAATGCGATATGGAGGAGGTATAGGTGCGAAAAATATAAGCTCTCCGACAATAAGAAATTGCATTGTTACAGAATGTGTTGCGCAAAATGGTGGTGGTGGCATAGCCAGTTCAGGTGCTAGAATAGAAAATTGTTTAATTTTGGGCAATTATGCAGGATGGGCAGGCGGCGGTCTATGGACTGACCATTCTTCAGTCGAGATAATTAATTGCACGGTGGTTGATAACAAAGCAAGAGATTATGGTCACGGCTCATGTCATTGGCAGGATGGTCATACGAGCATAATAAATTCTATTTTCTGGAATGAAGGAAATTCAGAAATATATGTGAGATTATCAACAATATCAGTATCCTACAGCAATGTCAAAAACGGCTTTAGTGGTGCGGGCAATATTGATGCGGATCCGTGTTTTGTAGATGCGAGTAGTGGTAACTATTATTTATTGGCAGATTCACTATGTATAGACACAGGTGACCCGAATTATATTGCAGAAGCGAATGAAACGGATTTGGCAGGTAATCCGCGAATACTAAATGACAGAATCGATATGGGTACTTATGAGTTCGTTACTACTCCAGCAAAACCTGCTCCGATTTACGAAGTAATTGATATTGGAACAGGATATGTTTACGCTTTAGGCATTAACGAAAAAGATGAGGTTGTTGGACATATTAAACCAAACGGTTCTTGGTCTGGTTCTTATGCATTTTATTGGAATAAAGAGTCAGGTTTGCAATCTATTGGAGGACGCCGTGCTCGTTCAATAAATGATTTAGGTCAGATTGCTGGACAATCAGCTTCTATACAAGCGGGTGTGTGGGAAAATGGAGAATGGATAACCTTATCAAATCGTCAAGAGGCCTATGCTATTAACAATAACGGACAGGTTACGGGTTTGATCAGTGCTCAACCTTCTATTCCGGGCCCTTACGCTCCTTTTCGTGATGATAATATCTACTCTCCCGATTTCATTACGCTCCAGAGACCTTACTTACGGGCAAGTCATGGTTTTAATATCAATAA
>JAGLTN010000523.1 GCA_023135255.1 Planctomycetota bacterium | reverse complement strand
AGCGATTTTAAAACTGGTGCTGTCCATTTCTGCGATAGTTAATGAGACGCCGTCAATTGCGACTGAGCCTTTAGTTACCATCTGATCGAGCAGTTCTTTGCCGGCGGAGAATGTTATGTCTTTAAAGTTACCCTTGTCTGATATTGATTTGATAGTTGCGATGCCGTCGATGTGTCCCTGGACGATGTGGCCGCCGAGTCGATCGCTTAGTTTCATAGCCCTTTCGACGTTCACTTTCTGTGCCGGCTTTATGTCGGCAAGAGATGATTTGGCGATCGTCTCGGTGCTTAGCTCGAAAGCAACAACACTGCCCTGGATTTTGACAGCTGTCAGACAGGTTCCATTTATAGCAACGCTGTCACCGAGTTTGACGTCTTCGACGAGGTTTCCCAGGTCTATGCTTATCTCCATGCCGGAGACATTTCGTCTGATATCCTTGGCTATACATACTTTTTCGATTATTCCAGTGAACATAATTGGCTCTCTAAAGTAATTTTTAATGTTTTTCAGGTATTTATGCTATGTTTAGAGGCGGCAAAAGTCAAATATTTGATTATTTATTATTGATAATTGATTAAAACTGGGCAAATGGTAGAATAGAGTTTAGCAGGAAGCTCTTATTGTTAATTTTATTGAAACGGTGAGATTATGAGTTCATTTGCAACAAAACTGATAGTATTGGCGCTTATAGTGGGTGGTCTGGTCGTATTCGTTAAGATTACATCTTCTGCGAAAAAGGCTATAGATGAAGCGCAGAATCCTAAAACTTTTTCCGATCAGATGGCAGAGGATGATGCCAAGCATCGCTCTTTGCCGGATGATGTGGTAACCGACGAGCAAGAGAAAGCTCAGAAGAAAGAGGCAGCTTTAAAGGAGTCGGCTAAAAATCAGGTTGCCGGGGCTGATGCGGGGGGTAAAAGGGCAGTAGAAGAAAAGAAAAAGGCAGTAGAAGTCAAGATTGTGAGAAAATTCAAAGAGCTTGATGAGATTGAGAAGATTGAAGCAGAGAGGTTATTTGAAATGGCGTTGACTGACAGGAAGATCGGTCGGCTGCCTGTTACCGGATACAAGCTTACAGTTGATAATTGCAGAAGTATTATAAGGAAGTTTCCCGGAACCGAGTTTGACTATAAGGCAAGAAGACTTCTGGATGATATACCGAAAAGATTTATTGAACGGTATAAGCTTACAGATGAAGAAATGGATTTTGAAAGTGTAGGGATCGTTTCAGAAAAATAATTCACGGAGGTTTTGAAATGGCAAATGGAAATATGCCGGTGCTAAGTGTTAATGCAAGCTGTCTGCCTGAGGCATGGGAAAAAGCTGTTATTGCAGTCTGGGATGATGGACTTGAGATCAGGACACAATACGATAAGCCGGAGGATCCGCCGAGCAAAGACGCTACTGTGATGGTAGCGATAGAAAACCCTTTCGCTGAGCCGAGGATTCATAAAAATTTTCCCGGCGGCCCTGCTGAACTTGAAGCCTACCGACAGGAAGTTATTGGAGGTATTCATGACCACTGGATCGACCCGGCGGCGGGTAAGTGGACCTATACATATCACGAAAGAATGTTTTCTTACAGCCCGGTTGAGGATATCAGGGATCCGAACAGCTCTAAGCCTTTTGAGGCTGTTGACCAGATTGGGTATATTATAGACGCGTTGTCAGATGTTAGCCATACCAGAAGGGCGCAGGCGATTACATGGATGCCTACCGCTGATCCGCAGACGGATGATCCGCCATGTTTGCAGAGAATATGGTGCCGGCTGGCAGCCGATGGTGACGGTCAGATGGTTTTGAATATGAATACTCACTGGAGAAGCAGGGACCTTTACAAGGCATGGTTTATGAATGTTTACGCTCTGACCGACTTGCAGAGGATCATCGCGGAAAAGATATCCGAGAAGATCGGCGAGCCTGTGAAGATCGGCAGATATGTTGATATCAGTGATTCACTTCATATTTACGGCA
>JAGLTN010000522.1 GCA_023135255.1 Planctomycetota bacterium | reverse complement strand
ACGGAAAAATTCAATTGGGATCAGTATATATAGGAATTTGAGTTGGCTATACCTTTTCGGGATGCCAGCGGATAAAAAGAAAAACTCAGTTGTGAGTAGTATAATTATAGATAGAAATGAGGATATTATGGAAAAATCTTTGGTTTTGAAAGCTCAGATCAGAGAACATGCTGGTACGAAATTGGCCAAGAAACTTCGTAAGCAGAGTCGTATTCCCGCAGTTATTTACGGCCATAAGAAGGAATCAGTAGCGGTTTCGTTGGACAAACACAATCTTGTTGAAGGTTTGCACCGTGGGACACGTGTTCTTGATATTGACATTGACGGCCAGGTGGAAACAGTAATGTTTAAGGATTTGCAGTATGATCATCTTGGAAGGGATATCATTCATATAGATCTTATGCGGGTTAATGTGACTGAGAAGGTGAAAGTTTCAGTTCAGATCGCATTGAAGGGCACAGCTGAGGGTTCTAAAGAGGGTGGTATTATTGAAGAGCATGCATCTTCTCTTGAGGTTGAGTGTCAGGTTAATGCAATTCCGGAGGCCCTGGTAGTAAACATTAAGGAAGTCAAAGTTGGTGACAATATTTACGCAAGTGATGTTGAGCTTCCTGATGGAGTTGTTCTTGCAAGCGATCCATCTACTCTGGTATTGACTTGTAGTCTTGTGGCAGCTGCTAAGAGTACAGAAGAGCTTGAAGAGGAGGTGCCGTCTGCTCCTGAGGTTATTGGTGATGAGAAGGAAGAAGAGGAATCGCAAGAGTAGTGTTGTAGTAAAGGCTGGTTATTATGGGCGAGGTTAAAATGGTTGTCGGCCTGGGTAATCCAGGGAAAGAATATGACAACACTCGTCATAATGTCGGGTTTGAAGTTATAGATTTGCTTGCGAAAGCCCTTGGTATAGAAGTGAAGCAGAAGAAGTTTGGAGCTTTGTTTGGCCAGGGTGTTTTTGCGGATAAAAAGTTAATATTGTTGAAGCCTTACCAGTATATGAATCTTAGCGGTCAGGCGGTCGCAACTGCAGCGGGTTTTTATAAGCTTGAGCTTGATGATGTGCTGATAGTCAGTGATGATATGGCGATTGATTGCGGCAGGATTCGGATGCGTCGGAAAGGTTCAGCTGGCGGCCAGAAGGGCCTTTCGGATGTGATAGGTAAACTTGGCAGCAATGATGTGACGCGTTTGCGGGTCGGCATTGGGGCCAGTAGGTTTGCGGATTCGGCGGCTTATGTTCTTGGCAGGATAGATAGCGAGCAGAGGCCTATAATCGACGAGGCGGTTGATCGTGCGAGCAAAGCGGTTTTATGCTGGGTTGAGCATGGTAGTGATAAGGCAATGAATGAGTATAACCCTGATGTTTCGGGGCAATAATAGAAAAAAGAATATGATTTTGTCGGGAGAATTCCGGCAAAAGCTTTGAGGCGAGTAAGCCTTTAAGCGTTTAATTGACAGGAGGTAATAGTTTGGAAACTGTTAGTAAGAATTTATACGAAGGTATGTTTCTCGTTGATTCGGCTTTGGCGGCATCTGATTGGGATGGCGTAATGGAGCTTATCAAGAATATACTGAACAGAGCTGAAGCTGAGATCGTTTCTCTTAGTAAGTGGGACGAAAGAAAACTTGCTTATGAGATCAACAAAAAGAGCAGGGGTACTTATCTTCTCTGCTATTTTAAGGTTGCAGGTGAAAGAGTTAAGGATATTGAAAGAGATGTTAAGCTTTCAGAGAAGATCATGCGTGTTCTTATTCTCAGCACAGAGCCTATGAGCCAGGAAGATATTGACAGAGAAACTCCTGTCGTGGCGGCAGAAAGAAAAGCGGCAGAAGCAGTAGCGGCGGCAGAAGCCAAGGTTGAAGAAGCCAAGGCAGCAGCGGAAGCTAAAGCTAAAGAAGTTGAAGCAGCAGCGGAAGCTAAAGCTGAGGAAGTTGAAGTAGTAGCGGAACCGGCAGAAGCTGAGGTTGAAGAAGCCAAGGCAGCAGCGGAAGCTAAAGCTGAGGAAGTTGAAGCAGCAGCGGAACCTGCAGAAGCTGAGATTGAGGAAGCTAAAGCGGTAGATGTTGCTGAAGAATCTGCGGATGATGTGGTATCGGAAGTTGAAGAAGTCAAGAAGGACGAAGATTAAATCAGACTGAAAAGGCGAGGACAGAAATGGCGAATTTTAACAAAATATTGTTGGTAGGTAATCTGACCAGGGACCCTCAGTTGTCTTATCTTCCTTCACAGACCGCAGTTGTTGAGTTTGGTCTGGCGGTGAATCGCACCTGGACAGGCAAGGATGGTCAGAAGAAAGAAGAAACGTGCTTTATTGAATGTAAAGCCTTTGCGAGGCAAGCTGAGACGATCAATAAGTATCTTTCTAAGGGCCGACCTGTTTTGATTGAAGGCAGACTGAAATTTGACAGCTGGACAGCCCAGGACGGCAGCAAGCGCAGTAAGCACAGCGTGGTCATTGATACTTTCCAGTTTTTAGGGTCTGCCCAGGGTCAAGGTGGTGGCCAGAGCCAGGGATATGGCGGCGGCGCAAGTTCAACTCCCGCGGTTGGAGATTCAGGTCCAGCGGTGAGCGATGATGATATTCCGTTTTAGAGCGGAAACGATATAGTGAAAGTGTTTTGTGATTTAGTAATTACAGAAACGATAAGGTCTAAAGAATAAGACATAATTTTGGATAGGTAAAAAATGGGAACATTTAAAAAGAAAACAGATAGCAGAAAAAAGACGAATTTTTTGGCAAGCCGAGAGCAGACACAATGCCGTTTTTGCAGAAGAACGGTTGATTATGTTGACTACAAGGATATTGCTGTTCTTGAGAGGCTTTTGACTAATCGCGGCAAGATCTATTCTCGTAAGAGAAGCGGTAATTGCGCAGGTTGTCAGAGGAAAGTTAAAAAGGCGATTAAGCGAGCCAGGTACATGGCATTGTTGCCCTTTACAAACTAATCTTTTGTATTTTGTACTGGTTTTTTTAATGACCAGAAAGTTTTGGAGATAAAATAGTATGAAGATTTTGCTTTTAAGCGATGTTGATAATTTAGGTTGGCTTGGCGATATAGTTGAAGTCAAGGATGGTTATGCGAGAAATTATATTGTTCCACAAGGTTTTGGCACTATACCTACGGATGCTAATATTAGGGCGATAGCGAAGGAAAAGGCTAAACGTGCTGAACATCGTATCCAGGAGTCTAACAGGCTTCGTAAGGCAGCGGATGCAGTCAGCGGCGCTGAGGCAGTGATCGCAGCTAAGTGTAATCAGCAGGGTCATTTGTTTGGTTCGGTTTCACAGGCTGAGATTGCCGGTAACCTTCGTGAGCAGGGTTTTGAAGTTGCGGATGAGGTTATTAAGCTTTCCGAGCATATCAAAGCGGTTGGTACTTACACGAATGTTGCACTTAAATTCAATGCTGATATCAAGGTTAAAATTACTGTGGTTGTAGTTCCTACTGAAGACAGTGAGTATGTTCCTCCTGCTAAAGCAGAGGAAGTCGAACCAGAGCAGGATGATTCCCAGGCAGTTCAGGATTCTGAGACGGTTCAGGATTCACAGGAACCTGAAGAAACAGCAGAAGCAGCAGAAACAGAAGAAGCTTAACGTTGTTGATCTACCTTAATTTAGTATATACTGTGTATGCTTAAATGAGGTAAAGCGTGGATTTTTAGTGTTTTTATTGGCTGCAATTTTAACGCTATGGATACTGTTAGCCAGTTGCAGAGAGAATAAAAGTGGATCAGCTGAAACAGACAGTTAATAGGCCTGGAAGCGGCAAGGCAGGGGTTGGCCGAGATGCTGATGGGAGCGGTCTTTTGAATCGGAGCATGCCTGAATCGCTTGCGGCTGAGGCGGGAGTTTTGGGTTCGATGATAGTTGACCCTGAATGCATAGGCCTTGTTGTAGAGAAAGTTAAGGCGGATGCTTTTTACCGTATTGAGCACCAGATCATCTTCGATGCATTGATAACTTTGTATGAGAAGAATAAAGGTGTCGGGCTTGATGCGGTTTTGCTTCGTGATGAGCTTGAAAAAACTAAGCAGCTCAATGAGGTGGGCGGAGTAGATTACATTGGAAGGGTAATTGAGTCTGTTCCATCGTCAGCGAACGTTCTTTATTACACTGATATTATCAAGAATAAGCAGCTTTTGCGTGAGATAATTCAGGCAACGACAGAAATTCTTGAAGATGCTTACGATGCGACCGGTGAGGTTAGTGACAAGCTTGATCTTGCGGAGCAGAAGATATTTTCAGTAACCAATAAGAAGATGACGGGTGTGGCGTCTTCTTTGAAGGACCTTGTAGTGAGGTCTTTTGAGATGATAGAAAAGCGGGACGGTACATTGGTTACGGGTCTTGCGACTGGTTTCCATGAGCTTGATGATATAACATGCGGTTTGCAGAAAGGCGAGATGATAATCGTAGCGGGCAGACCAAGTATGGGTAAGACGAGTTTAGCACTGAATATTGCGGAGAATATTGGTGTTAATAATAAGAGACCTATCGCAATATTTTCTCTTGAAATGGGTCGGTATCAGCTTGCGGAGCGATTTTTGTGTAGTAACAGCAAGGTGGATTCCCAGGCGGTAAGGCGTGGCCTTCTTTCTACGGAGCATTATCAGGATTTGATCCAGGCTTGCGGAGTTTTGTCTGAGGCACCTATTTATATTGATGATACCGCGGGTTTGACGCCTTTGGAGTTGCGTGCCAAGGCGAGAAGGCTTAAAAGTCAGTACGATATACAATGTGTTATAGTCGACTATTTGCAGTTGATGAACCTTGGATCTGGCAGGAGTGAATCTCGTCAGCAGGAGATAACGACGATATCGCGATATCTTAAGGCACTTGCCCGTGAGCTGGAAGTTCCTGTTGTGGTTTTGAGTCAGCTTAACCGAGCAGCGGAAAACAGGGAAGACCACCGACCGAGGATGAGCGACCTGCGTGAAAGTGGAAGTATTGAGCAGGATGCGGATGTTGTTATGTTGTTACACCGAGATGATTATTACCATCGCGGCGAAGTTGGATATGAAAATACAAATATGGCGGAGGTTATTATAGCAAAGCAGCGTAATGGTCCTACCGGAATGATCAGGCTGACGTTTGTTGAAAAGCTAACTCGCTTTGAAAACCTTGTTACTCATGTAGAGGATCCATTTTAAGGATGAAAAAATGAAAAAATCAAGGAAGATAGTTGTTTTGCTAACTATATTTTTGTGCAGCGGAGTTTTGTTTTCAGCTGATGCGGATAGCAGTGGTGTTATCAGTGTATTGAAAGTTGCGGGCAATGCGAGCTTGAGCAGCAACAGGGTTCTTACTAAGGTCAGGACCCGTGTTGGTGACACATTTGAGCAGGGCAGAGCCAATGAGGACTGCAAGAGGATAGCAGAGCTTAAAGGTGTGGAATACTGCTATTATAATACTAAGGTTATTGAGGGGGAAATTGAGCTTACTTATGTTGTTGTCGAGCAGAATATCGCAAGGGGGCTGACTTTTGTTGGTAATGACAATATCAAGGAGAAGACTTTAAAGAGAAAGCTTGATTTTAAGGTAGGCGATTACGTCGATTCGGTGATAGCAGAGAAGGGCTCTGACGATCTTGCTGAATATTATCATAAGAAAGGTTATTCTTTTGCTGAGGTAACTTTTGATAAGGATAGTCTTTCTGCCGGCAAAGTTATTTATAAGATTAATGAAGGATCCAGGGCGAGGATTGTTTCGGTTAAGATTTCAGGCAATGAGTCAATTAAGACTTCCAGGCTGAAAAGATCTCTTAAGACTAAGACAAAGAAATTTCTTGTTTTGAATAAATATTATGATGAAGAGGAGATTGCCGGGGATGTTACCAAGCTTGAAAAAGTATATTCCAAGCGTGGTTTTCTTGACACCAAAATAGAGAGCGATATTAGTTTTAATGAGACTAAGACGAAAGTTTACGTTGCTTTTAATATTGCAGAAGGTGAAATATATAACGTTGAGGGTATAAAATTTTCGGGTAATAAATATTTCGATGAAGAGACTCTTCGAGAGGGTTTCAGGCTTGAAGAAGGTCAGATGTACAGCGAGTACAAATCCCGGTTTGATGTCAGGAGTATTCTTGCGCATTATAAGGCGATAGGTTTTGTCGATGCGTCTGTTGAGGAGAAGCGGGTTTTTTTACCAGGCAATCGAGTTGACGTTGAATTTGAAATAACTGAGAGACAGCGTTATAAGATCGGTCTGGTTAATATAAGCGGTAATGAGGATACGCAGGATAAGGTTGTCAGGCAGATATTGGATGAGTATGATTTTGTGCCGGGCAACTGGTATGATGCGTATAAGGCCCCCGGCAGCGGTAAGGGTTTTCTTGAAAAGAGGATACAGCAGATGGCGGTGGCGGAATCTGTTGTTATTACCCCGGTCGATGGTGAGCAGGGTTATAAGAATGCTAAGGTTGATATTACCGAGGGGCAGACGGGGTCTATTCTTCTCGGTGCGGGTGTTTCGAGTAATAGCGGTGCTATAGGGCAGTTGGTTTATCAGCAAAGGAATTTTGATTCATCAGATAAGCCTGAGAACTGGGGTGAATTTCTTACGGGTAAAGCTTATAAGGGTGCGGGGCAGAATTTACGGATTGCTTTAGAGCCCGGAACTG
>JAGLTN010000521.1 GCA_023135255.1 Planctomycetota bacterium | reverse complement strand
ATTTACTACCCTTAAGGGTATACCTGGAAAGTTTTGGTAAACTGATTATGAATATGAAGACCAGCTCTTTAATTGTTTTGTGCTTAGCTCAGTTTCTTGTTCTTACCGGCTGTCAAAGAATTGCATCTGATACCCCGGCTGTACTTAGACCTGCTTACCGAAGTTTTATAGCCGGCTACTCCGTCCAGAATCGAAAGATACAATATTTTGTAATGGGCACAGGTGATGATGTCATATTTATCATGGGTGCGATCCATGGCGACGAACCAGCAAGTACGACTCTGGTAAATGCGCTGCTTGAGCATCTAAGATCGAACCCTCAACTGCTAAATGGCAGAAAGGTTATTTTGATGCCGGTCGCAAATCCTGACGGTTTAGCCGCTAATACCCGCTTCAACGCAAGAGGCGTAGACCTGAATCGAAACTTTGAGGCTGTTAACAGAATAAACAAACCCCGATACGGAACCGCCGGGCTTAGTGAACCCGAATCTGTTGTCATAAAAGAGCTTTTAGTAAAATACAACCCCGATAGGATACTTAGCCTGCATCAGCCTTTCGCCTGCATAGATTATGACGGCCCAGCAGTTGACATTGCTTTAAAGATGGGTAAATATTGCGATCTGGAAGTTAAAAAACTCGGCGCTAGGCCGGGCTCACTCGGCTCATACGCCGGCATAACTCTCTCCATACCAATCATCACGGTAGAACTGCACGAATCTGACACCAGTCTGAACGAAGATCAAATCTGGCAACGCTACGGCAAAATGATGCTCGCCGCGATAATGTATCCACAGGATATACGATAAGTTATGAATGAAAAAAACAAAGCCGATTGTTTAGTTATTAACAACCGGCTGTAATTGCTTTATTAAATAACATAGCGTATAAACGCGATTATTCCAGCAGTTCTACCTTTGTAAATATTACCAACGCGCCAGATGTTTGCTTGTGAGGCTCAACCTTACCAGCCAGGCCAACCTTTTTGTCTATCATATCCTTGGTGTCGATATCGACAGCAGATTCATCAGGCAAAGCGTGGCAGACGGTTTTGCCTGCATCGTCAACAATGCGGTAATGTTTCATCTTAAGCTTGACGCTATAAACGTTTGAAGTCTTAAGAGTGCCGATAACTGTATATTTACCCAGGTCCGGGTTCTCAGCCAGTTTAGCTTCCAGTGCTTTCCTGATTTTTTCCTTGGCCTGTTCAAGCTGTTTGTTCTGAATCTCCATCTCTTTAGCTACTGACATTGCCAGCTCATATCTTTTTATCTGGTCGAGCGAAAATTTCGAATATCTCGCAGCTTTGCCGGCCTTTTTGTTTTCGCTTATCACTGCAAGAGCCTTTTTAAACTTTTCGTAGTTCTGTTCCAGCAAAGGTTTGATTTTTTCATCATCAATCTGTTTTTTAAGCTCATAATATTTTTTAAGCTCCTGCGATTCAACAGGAAGCGAAGTTTCAACAATTTTGGTTTGGGCTTCTTTTTTTACTTCTTCTGTCTTTTTGGCGACTTTTTTATCAAGCGGAATTATTGCTCCTGGCTTATCCTTTTTGACAGGCTCCGGTGCCGGTTTTACTTTTTCAGCAGATTTCGCGGGTGTTACCGGCTTAGCTGGGCCGACATATTTTGTATATGAAGTTTTTACCCACAGATACGCACCGATAGGTGGTTGTATCTTATAATAATCGCCTTGCTTTTCCCCGATAATGGTAACTTTATCGCCCTTATCAAGCTTTATCTGCATAGTGGTTGAATGCTCAGGCTCCTCATAATTGCTGCCCGCATAAACCCTTACCGAATCTCCAGTCACCTTGCCATTACTGACATATTGAGCGGATATCCATGAAAAACTGCCCGCTGGTGGAACGACCCTCGACCAGCTGAATCGACGAGAAACAACCTTAATGCGGTTGGATTCATTCAGCTTGCCGCAGCGATAATAATTTGTCCCTGGTCCGCTGCGCATATTCAGGTTATTCCGTGTTATCCGGGCAATATATGGAAATGTAACATCATCGTCTTCTGCGATTGCTGTCGGTGCAAAAGAAGTCAGAAAAATAAGACCAGCTAAAACAAAAAGTATAGTACGAAATTTCATTATCATATCTCCCAAAATAGGGTTTTCGTTTGAAAATACATTAAAACAACAAAAATAACATCACTGTTCAAAATTAGCAACAGAACCCGGGATTGTCAACTTTTTTCTGTTTGCCCGGGTTTACTAAAAGTTTCTAAAAATCGCTTTGCAGTTTATTAAGTTCTTCTTTACACATTTGAAGCTGACCAGCGTCGGTAAGCTTTTTCATAGCTTGCTTTAGATACTTAACCGCCAGTTCGGAGTTTTCAAGGTACCGACTGTAAATGATACCCAGCATCAGCTGAACTTGTTCACTGTATTCATAATTTCCATAATTTTCCAGGAACTGCTCGTAAGCCATTGCTGCATGGCTGTGTTTTTTCTCACTGCTTAGTTGGTTAGCAATATCGAGCAGATTTTGTTTAGGCAATATCTGTCGGCTGTCTGTCTCCATCAGTTCGAGGTAAAGACTGGCTGCTGCGGAAATATTCTGCTGACCAAGTCTGCTGGTTATCTCGCTGCGCAGCTGCAGGAGCTTTTGCTGCTGCTGAACTTGCTGGGGAGTCTTTTTAACCTCTTCAACTTTTATTTTCTTCGTTGCCATGCCAGTAAATGGGTCACGGCCTTGTGAAACAGAATCGCGGTATAGCCTTCTTCTGTTCCATTGTTTCAGCGTAACCACAAAATCTATTCCGTCACTTGCCAGAAGATGGGTCCAAAGCAGTATGAGCATTGCCACCATCCCGAATGCATAACCTGAAAGGTGTGCATCGTAAGCGACGAGATTAGATGGGTCTCGAGCTAACATATTATCGATGAATATCATTTTAAATGCTATAAAATACAATGCCGGCACTTCCATCGTGCCGATAAAGATGAACCAGTAAATAATTGTTATCAAAGTCCGCGGGAATAATACAAGGTATGCACCGGTGACCGCAGCAACAGCTCCGCTTGCCCCAAGGACATTACCTCCGCCTACCATAATATGCCCTATTCCGCTGAAGATTCCGCCGGCAAGATAAAAGCAGATATACCCTATATTGCCAAGTTTGCCGTTAACATTATTGCCGAACAAAAACAAAAAGAACATATTGCCGAAAATATGAGTTGTACTTGCGTGCAGAAATGCATACGTAATGAACTGCCACAAGTGCAGATGTGCCGGTGTAAGCATCAAAGCGTTTGCCCCTTGCCTTAAAGGCTCGACAGTTCGCCCCATACCGGTGTAATGCGGTGCATATGTAAGCAAAAAGATGATAACGTTCAGGATGATTAACGCATAATTAGCGTAAGGCGTCTGTCTTGGACGGATACTTGTTCGAATCGGTAAAAGCATATTATGTACTCAATAAAATTACAAAAAGTCAATATCAACTAATAAGAGGGCGTATTGTAATAACAGCAGGCTTTATAGACAAGGCTATAAAACAAAAACTTAATACTCTATTGACATATCCTGCTTATTTAGTTCGTTTACGTGGTTTTAAGCCAATTGGTTCGAATTCCCCCATCTTAAACCACTTTTAACGCTTCAAATAAACCAGGGAAAATGTTTTTCCTTTTAATATTTTTCCTTGTCTGGTAATGTCAAACTATTATATTTTACGTCTGCGAAATTAAAAAATATTTAAAAAGGAATGGACATGAATTCTGCGGTTATTGAAAAACGTGTTAAAAAGTTACAGTCTCTTCTGAAAGAAAAAAATCTCGATTGTCTTATTGTTACAGCCGTTGCAAACGTAACTTATCTTACCGGATTTCTCGGCGACGACAGCTGGGTGGTTGTTTTTAAAAGAGCGGTCTACCTCGTTACCGATAGCAGATACACCGAGCAGTCACAAAAGCAATGTCGATACTGCAAAGTTATCGAACGA
Source organism: Planctomycetota bacterium (assembly GCA_023135255.1). GTDB lineage: Bacteria > Planctomycetota > Phycisphaerae > Sedimentisphaerales > Anaerobacaceae > JAGLTN01. The sequence goes on along the minus strand of JAGLTN010000521.1, from coordinate 912 downwards.
AAAAAATCGATGCCGTATGCGATTTTCTCACTGCTGAAAAAACACAAATCCGTAAAAACGCCAGCTCTGGAAAGCTCAACTTCAATATCAGATTTCAAAGCATTAAAAAAAGACACCAAACTCAAGATAAAGCCCGTTGACGGCTTAGTAGAATCATGCAGAGAAACTAAAGACTCGATGGAGCTTTCCGCAACGAGAAAAGCAATAACAGTCGCGAAAAATGCCCTTGCAAAAGCACTAAAGCAGGTAAAACCCGGTATCACCGAAGCTCAGCTCGCAGCAATAATCGATTATGAGATTCACTGCTGCGCTTCAATTAACAGTTTCGATACGATAGTTGCTTTCGGCGCTAATGCTTCACAGCCTCATCATCAGCCTACAAACAAAAAACTGAAAAAAAACGATACAATTCTTATTGATTTCGGTGCTAAAGTGCAAGGCTACTGTAGTGACCTTACAAGATGTTACGCAACAGGCAAAGTATCGAAGCTTTACAAAAAAGCCTATGAAGTTTGCTGCAATGCTCAAAGACAAGCTATAAAGGCAGTCAAAGCTGGTGAAAAAATAGTCGATGTCGATAAAGTAGCCAGAGAAATAATCGCCAAAGCAAATTTTCCCGTTTATGGCCACGGCACAGGGCATGGAACAGGGCTTGAGATACACGAAAAACCTACTCTGTACCAATTGAGCAAAGAAGTTCTAAAAGCCGGGCAGATTATAACCATAGAACCAGCGATTTACATCCCCGGAAAATTAGGCATCAGGATCGAAGATGACGTCCTGGTAACCGAAACCGGCTGTCAAGTACTAAGCAAATCCTGCCCGCATGGACCAGGCTTTGCTTGATTTTTGTGGGGCAAATTGCCTTGACGAGGCATTTTATACTGATCCCAATTGAATTTTACCGTTTAT
>JAGLTN010000520.1 GCA_023135255.1 Planctomycetota bacterium | reverse complement strand
GATTTCATGGTAATATTTTTAAATACGGAACTTATGTTGGGCCTATGGCAGCTCTTTGCGGGGCATATTGGTTTGGGGGCAAGGGGATACTGAAAAAGCTATTGGCTGGTGTAATAGTTGGTGGTGCTGTTTTATCAAGTGCTACTATTGGGGCGGTGGCATCAATTGTGGCTGGGTTGATGGTGACGGCGGTTGTAATTAAAAATACGACAGCGAGACTGGGTATTATTCTCTTTATTGGTCTGGCAGTTGTTTTGCTGTTTTTATTGCCCGCAAAAAATGATGGGCTTTCAATTGCGAAGGACTTTAAACTGACCGAGGCGGACGGCGAAAATGTCAGACAGCGGTATATTGAATGGCAGGCGGAATTGAATATGCTCGAAAAACGGGCTGGCGCAGGCACAGCAGCGGGGGCGATCAATGACTACCGAAGTGAATTTTATTATCGATTGGTTAAGTTGAATACGCTTAAGGCCTTTGATCTTAACGGTTGGCTTGCCTGCGGAGCGGAGATCGGCGTTGTCGGGCTGATGTGTCTGGGGTGGGTGTTCTATAGTTACGGCAAAAAGAGTTGGGCGATAGTTGTAAACGGCAGTGATGAGGTTAGAAGATTGGCGGGAGCAAATTTGGCAGCATTGACAGCAGCAGCGGTTGCGAACGTTTTTGGATGTTTAATGTATAACGGCATTATAATCGTTTTTGTTTTGATACTGGCGATGATGGGGTCAGTGGAAAAACTATGGAGGCGAGAGAATGAAATTTAGGAAAATTGCGTGGTTAGTATTTGGGGTGTTTTGTGCGGCAATCTATTGTTTTAGTGCAATGAGTATTGACAGCGGCGATGAGTTTAGCGTCGCAGTTGAGCTTGCCAGACCTATATCGATCGTTTGGCCTATGGAAGTCGCTATTGCCGGCGATGCCGGTGAAAAGGCACTTCGCATCGGTCCTAAGGTTGGGCGAGGCTGGAAAGGCGAGGCTGGCGGACAAGCTGAGTACAAATTTTATATTCCTAAGGACGGCAAGTATTATGTCTGGTTTTACAGCTTGTGGTTCGATGAATGTTCGAACACAGCTTTTGTGAGGATAGATAATAATGAAAAAATAATTTTGGGCAACGATCCGGTCTATAACCAGTGGCATTGGGGGCGAGGATTTGATATGCATTTAGAGCAAGGGACACACCGGATGATGGTTTCTAATCATAGTGACCATATAGCAATGCAGAAGATACTCTTTATTAATTCAGACTCGGCCAAACCTGGGGATAGTTCGGTGGTTTTTTCGGATATATTTTATGAGGGATTTGACGGATGCGATCAGGGCAATTTTAGCCAATGGGATGAGTTTACAGGCCAGTGGATGGTGACAAATCCTGTTGATCAGACGAATTTTTCAGAGAATGT
>JAGLTN010000052.1 GCA_023135255.1 Planctomycetota bacterium | reverse complement strand
GAAGTGGTCGAAAAGTTAAGATAAACTTCTCCCTTACCAATGTATCTACTACCATCCCCAACACTGGTTTGGGCCTCTTTTGCCTCGACCAGTGCAAAGGGGTTATTGAGGAGAGTATCTTTTATCTGACCGACATCTTTGACCATATCTTGCACTGTGTCCTCAGTTCTTTGCATTAGGTTTCTCATCTCGTGTTGATTGATCTCTGCCTTGACTGTCTGAGCCATCGCATAAACAATTACTATTATACTAAGTACAATGGAAAGCAGTGTCGCTGCTATGCCCAGGCAACGATAAGTCCCTGACTGGTGTTCAGCTATCCAACCGACTATGATAAACATAAATATCAAAGCAACGAATACCCACAAATTGTAGGATTGCCACCGTTTCTTGATTCTTTCACATATCCCTGCAATTTTACTCATCAGTTAATTATCCCCCAAAGCTACCCATCTTCTTTTCACAACTCGTTTCTGTCTGGTTTTTTAGTAGTTCTACGCAATGGGCTAGTTTATCTCTTTTATGTTGCGGTAGTTTTGTTGGTGAATCTTCCATGTGGGTATTATGGGGTATTAAAAGCGGATAGTCAAATTTTTATTGATTATGGAAAAGAGGGATGATGAATAAATTTTTCTTGAAAAATTTATGGCTGATCTGGCGGATTCCTCCGCTTCGGTCGGAATGACAAGGGGGCAGTGCTCGGTCGGAATGACAAGAAGGCTGTGCTCGGTCGGAATGACAAGGGGGCAGGCGGTTGGGGGGTAAAAGTGGTATTTTTTCAATATTTTGGTGAAAAGTAACAATATTTGGGTTTAGCTTTGTGTTTTTTAATAAATGCTTGACAAAAAGGGCTTGTGTAAATAAAGTATCTGCTCCTAAGTAGTTTTATGTAAAAAATCAATAAAAACCTTAATATTAGTACTAAAACAAAGGAGACTAAAAGATGGCGACAAAAGTTGCAATCAATGGGTTCGGCCGAATCGGTCGGGCAGTGACAAGAATTATTCTGCAGAGAAAAGGCGATTTAGAGCTGGTAGCAATCAATGATCTGGCTGATGCTAAGAGTCTGGCTCATCTGTTCAAATATGATACCGTAATGGGTAAATGGGCTGGCAGCGTAGAAGCTAAAGACGGTGAGATCGTTATTGACGGTAAAAGCATTAAGATCCTGGCTGAGAGAAGTCCGGCGAATCTGCCTTGGGCTGCTATGGGTGTGGATATTGTAGTTGAAGCAACTGGTATCTTCCGCACAAAAGAGTCACCAAAGGGCGGTTATGGCGACCATCTCAAAGCTGGTGCTAAGAAAGTTATTCTGACTGTTCCTGCGAAAGACGATATCGATGCTACAGTAGTTCTCGGCGTTAATGATGATTGCATTACAGCAGATACACAGTGCATTTCAAATGCAAGCTGTACAACAAACTGTCTTGCTCCGGTAGCTAAGGTTCTTAATGACAGTTTCGGTATTGTTAAAGGCTTGATGACAACGATTCACGCATATACGAACGATCAGAATATCGCGGACATGATCCACAGCGATCTTCGTCGCGCACGTGCTGGTGCGGCTAACATTATCCCGACAACAACCGGTGCAGCAGCAGCAGTTGGTAAGGTTATCCCAGCTTTGAAAGGCAAACTTAATGGTATGGCTATGAGAGTTCCGGTACCAGACGGCAGTTGTGTTGACCTGGTAGTTGAGCTTGAAAAAGAAACGACTAAAGAGGAAGTAAATGCCGCTATCAAAGCAGCAGCAAAAGGTGAGCTTAAAGGTATTCTCGTTTATACAGAGGATCCAATCGTAAGCAGTGACATCGTTGGTGACCCTGCTTCGAGTATCTTTGACGGCCTATGCACAATGGCAATGGGCAAAACAGTTAAAATCATCAGTTGGTATGACAATGAGTGGGGTTACTC
>JAGLTN010000519.1 GCA_023135255.1 Planctomycetota bacterium | reverse complement strand
ATAAACCCAATCAAAGGGTATATGCCGCTTTATTACATTTCATCTTTATCTCTTCAATATCTTCACTCGTCAGATGAACGCCTTTTTTCAGCATAGTTTTTAATTTGAACTGCCTGAAGCTGACATCATCCATTTTCCATTCCTTAGACTCTACCAAAAATACATTATCAAAAAGCATCGAATCTGTAAGCCTCTTGATATAAGTAGCAACCTGCAAGTCACTCGGAGCAATACCTTCGATATCTATATTCGTATCAAGCAATTGTTCCTTTGAAACAACAACTGCCTTTTTATCAGCCGTAGCATCAAATTTACTCTTCGGTTTGGCCTTCGCAACTTTCTTAGGCGCTTTCTGTACCAGAGAAAGCTTTACCAACGAAGCACCTTTTGGCAGATCATTAGTCAAAGAAGCAAGCAATATACTTCGAGGCACAGGTTCAATGAGCTCAGCCGTCATCAGTGCCGTTTTCATCATATTTTTCCGCTTTGCCTGCAATTTCTCAAATTTAGCAATAGCCTGATGTGCCTTGGCCATCTTTTCATTCACTATCTTTTCCTGGCTCTGACATGCTTTCTGTCTTATTTTTATTGTCACAAAACATCCCGTCAGCCCTGCCATAACAAAAACAAACAAAAATATGTACATCAGGTTAGTTCGGCACGATTCATTATTTTGAATGTAATCATCAGGAACAAAATTAATATTTGACATTAAAACCACCTCATTACGATAAACTCAGCCCGAAAGCTGTTGCCCAACTGTTTTTACCGCCTCTTCTTTCAATTGTTGAAGGGCTGGATATTTCCACCGCTCCAAGACAGTCACCCATCTGAGCAGGCATATCAATCTGCTTTGCGATTGTCGCACAAACATCCTTGTCCACAGTTTGGCCCGACAAAAATACCATTCTTTCAATATCCATCTGATTATAGGCATTACTGAAAAATTGACGGCAAGCCTCCAACTCTCTTATAAATTTTTTAATCTCCTCTTCATCACCAAACTTCTCACTGCCTATAAGTATAGACCTTGCAAAAAGAGGTTTCGTGTAACGTGATATCACAACATTTGTAACTTTACTTCCTATATCAACTAACAATACGATTGAATCAGCATCGCTCTGACGCCTGCCGAAAAACTTCCCGTAGCAATTCGTCAACGCCATTGGCCAGATACATATCGATTTTACCTGAAGATTGTTTTTCTCATATACAGCAAGGTGTCTGTTGATCTTTTCATGCTCTGTAACAAAAACTATAAGATTATCCTGTTCTGTTTCAACACACTTGACAATAGCATCTGCCGAATCAAAAGGCAGCTTTTGTTTTAACTTGGAAAGAACTGTTTCATTCAGCTTTTCTTTGCTGCATTTCGGCATTTTCACATGGTCAATAAAAACTTCACCGGGCGGTATAGAAACAACTACATTTCTGCCCTTAAAACCTTGACTCGAAAAACTCATCTTTATTATTTCAATTGCCCAACTCTGCCATTGACAACTGCCTGCAACAACCTCATCCGGGCGCAAATTATCCGTACCGGCTATCAGCTTAATAGTTTTACCTGAATTATTAAGCTGAACCAGCTTGATATAGCCATCTGCCATATCAATCCCTATCGGATAGGATCTCTGTCCTAAAAAGCTAAACAACATTAAATCAACCTCTATTACTGAACCCTATAAAGCTGTTTCTTTCAATCTATAAGTCGATTCTTAATCAAGCACACATTAACTACAATCTTTAGCCTGTAATATCCTTACAACCAACCTTTAAACACTGCTACACCTAAAATATAAGAAACAAGTGGCTAAAAACCTAAACTCGCAGCCAAAATACCCGCCCCGTCTAAAAGAAAATCAAATACATCTGCCCCCGGTCCAATAAAAACGGAAAAATCATTTCAAATAAGGTGATGCTTTGACGGTATGTTAAATAAAAACCAAACGCCCCCCTTAAAAAAAACATCATTAGTGAAATGCATAATAAAAAAAAATAACAAAAAAAATACTTTTTCTGTCAAAGATTATTAACAAAAGAAATGTAACTCAACTCTAACACGATTATCGGACAATAAATAATATGTCTATTCTGACTTGAGACGTCTGTTCATCAAATCCATAATCGCCTGGTTAACAGCTTTGCCCTCAAATAATATGCTGTA
>JAGLTN010000518.1 GCA_023135255.1 Planctomycetota bacterium | reverse complement strand
GGTTGAGGTTTATCCTGGTGAGACTTTGGTGGTAGAGATAGGCGGGACAGGCAGAACTGTGGTTGGGACAATAGTAGTGCCTGGGTGGTTGGGGCTGAATGATTTTGACGCATTTTCGTGCTGGATTGTGAGTAAAATTACAGATGATAAGTTAGCTGAGATATCTGAAGGTCTTGATTTTCCAGAGCCTAACGATTTAGAGCAGATCAGCAGTGAAGAATTATTGCAGTGGTACAGATATAGTAAAGCTACGAATGAATTTGGCAGGCAGCTGCTGGCAAAGAAAAAAATTATATGCGGCAATGATTATGTGAACAGGTTTGCTTTGAGGGAGGCTGATGGGCAATTTAAAATCGAAGATGTGCCAGCGGGCGACTATAAGCTTTTGATGAAGTTTTACGCCAGGGGCAATAATAATCATGCTGACTGGAACAAATTGCTGTTTGAATCTAAATACGAATTTACGATGCCTGAGGTTCACAGTAACAATATAGGTGAGACTTTTGACCTTGGTGAAGTCAGCTTTGTGCCGACGATGAATTTAAAGGCTGAATTGGCTGCGCCTGATTTTGAAATTACAGATTCGGGCGGCGGAAAAATAAGTCTCGATAGTTTAAAAGATAAAACTATATTAATTTATTATTGGGACCCACTGATCGATATTACAACTGATTGCAAAAATAGAATAGATGGCTTTAAGAGCACCTATAAGAAATTTGCTGATAGCGACAGGTTTGAAATACTGTGTGTTTATTATAATCGAGGACGTAATATCGTCGATGAGATGATAAAAAAATATCACAGTGAAAATCACATTCAATGGATGATTGGAATTGGCAATAGCCAGTTTTACAACGATTACGGAATCAACGATGTGCTGATCGGATTAGATGGAAAAGTAATTGCCATTAACCCTGATAATGCAGAACTTGAGACGATTATAGCTGAGCTGATATCGCAATAGATTCAGCGTGGGCAATAAGCTATCCAAACGGCTAAGCTATTGAGCTGGGCGAGGCAGATAAAACGATCGAAATCACACTTTTTTGGTTGTTTTTCGGGGAAAATTTGATTGTGCAAAAAATATTAATCTTGCTTTTTTGCATAGTCAAAGAAATTAGGCGGATAAGTCCTACTTTTTTCAGCTGGTAAATCTGATATTAATTGCTAGAATGCTTTTTTGTGTAAAAAGATACTTTTGGCAGGGTCGAATGTGAGTGAAGTTAAGAAAATAACGTTGCCTTTGACTGATAAGGCAGTTGAAAGTCTGCGGGCCGGTGATCAGGTTGCTATTAACGGAGTTGTTTATTCAGCCCGCGATATGGCGCATAAGAGACTGATCGAAGCTATTGAAGCCGGTGAGGAGTTGCCTTTTGAATTGGCTGGTGCGGGGATCTACTTTTTAGGACCTACGCCTGCCAGAGATGGTAAGGTTATCGGGGCGGCTGGGCCTACGACATCTTCGAGGATGGATCCTTTTAGCCCGACTTTAATTGCAAAAGGGTTAAAAGCCATGATAGGCAAAGGGTATCGGGGCGATGAAGTTCGCGGGGCATTGAAAAAGTATAAAGCGGTTCATTTCGCTACTATCGGCGGAGCGGCTGCGTTATTAAGTAAGCATATCGTCGGATGCGAAGTGATCGCCTACGAGGATCTGGGCACAGAGGCGATAAGAAAACTTGAAGTGGTTGATTTCCCCGCAGTTGTTGCATACGATTGCTATGGGGGCAGCGTATATACCCTTCAGGGCAGTAAATAAGGAGTGAAAATTGAAAGTAGCATTGATCGGTCTTACACAATCCGGAAAGAGTACATTGCTGTCGGCGATAAGCGGCAAAAAGATTAGTGTCGGCTCTGTTCATATTGAAGAAGCAATAGTTCCTGTGCCTGATAAAAGGCTCGACTGGCTGACTGAGCTTTATAAGCCTAAGAAAACTACGCCCGGAACGATTGATTGTCTGGATATTCCGGGGTTTGATTTTACAAGTGACAGCGGAAGAGCTGGGGCAAGAAGACTTATCAACCAGATAAGAACTGTTGACCTTATCGTGCTGGTGGTTCGGGCTTTTGAAAATACTTCTGTCGCAGCTTATAGAAACACTGTTGACCCTGCCCGCGATATTGAAGAATTTAAAACGGAGTTGTTGCTTTCTGACCTGGAGCTGGTAACAACAAGGATCGAAAGGCTTGAAAAACAAATCCATAAGCCTACAAAAACACAGGCGAAAGATAAAGCTGAGCTCCAATTACAGAAAAAATTACAGGATACCATCGAAGCGGAAAAACCAATATCAACAGCAATCAGCAATGAAAGTGATCTTGAGATAATTAAATCACTCGGATTTTTAACTTTAAAGCCTATGATGGTGGCGGTAAATGTTGGTGATAATCAGCTTGACAAGGAATTTGATTTTTCACAAATGCTGGATGAATCCATCCCGGTAATAAAGATCAGTGCTCAACTGGAAAAAGAGCTGGCTGAACTCGATGATGAAAGCAAAGCGGAGTTTATGGCTGACCTGGGGCTGACTGAATCTGCGGTCAGCAAATTCGTCAACAGCTGTTATGGTGCTTTGGGGATGATAAGTTTTCTGACATCCGGGGCAGATGAGGTTCGAGCCTGGCCTATAAAGAATGGTACTACCGCATTATTTGCAGCGGGCAAAATTCACAGTGACATCCAGCGGGGCTTTATCCGTGCTGAAACTATCGCCTATGAAGACATGGAAGAACTTGGCGACGAAAAAGCCGTCAAGGCAGCTGGTAAAGCAAGGCTTGAAGGTAAGGAATATGTTGTCAAAGACGGTGATATTATTAATTTCAGGTTTAATGTTTAATTGTGAGTGAGCTATGAAAGCAGTAACACTAACCGGTATCAGGCAGATAGAAATTGTTGATATGCCTGACCCGATTATTGAAAACGATACTGATGTACTGTTGAAAATTGAGATGGTCGGTGTTTGCGGCTCAGATGTGCATTACTATGAGACTGGAAATATCGGCACACAGGTTGTTGAATATCCTTTTGTTGTTGGTCATGAGTGCGCAGCCACCGTTAAAGCTATCGGTAAAAATGTTACCATGGTAAAAGAAGGTGATCGCGTAGTTGTCGACCCGGCAATTGTCTGTCACAGTTGTGATCAATGTAAGGTTGGGCGGGAAAATACATGCAGGAATATAAAATTTCTCGGCTGTCCAGGGCAGCGAGGTGGCTGTCTTTGCGAATACCTTATAATGCCGCAGGATTGCTGTTATCCGGTTTCAAAGGATTTCAGTCTGGTAAACTGTGTGATGTGCGAGCCTTTGGCGATTGGCTATTATTGTGTTCAGCAGGCAACTTTAAAGGAAAACGCTGACATTGCGATTCTGGGTTCGGGGCCTATCGGGCTCAGTTGTCTTTTAAATGCGCAAACAAAAAAAATCAATGCATGTTATATGACAGATAAGATAGACTGCCGCGTAGAGACTGCCCAAGGCGCCGGCGCAGCATGGTCGGGCAATCCTGATAAAACCGATATCGTTGAAGCTATACTGGCACAACAGCCTGCGGGGATGGATGCTGTTTTTGAATGTGCCGGCCAACTGGAGACTCTTGATCAGGCTTTGGATTTATTAAAACCCGGCGGAAAATTAATAATGGTCGGCATACCAAGAGAAAATAGAGTAACTTTTATTGCCGACAAAATGAGAAGAAAAGAAATAACGCTTGTGAACATCAGACGCCAGAACGGATGTACACAAAAACTTATCGACCTCATCGCAGCCGACAAAATAAATGCTGATTTCATGTTCACTCACAGCTTTAAACTGGCTGATACCCAGAAAGCATTTGACATGGTAGAAAAATATGATGACGGCGTTATAAAAGCTATGATCGAGATTTAATACCCTTGAAGGCTAATAAATTTCCGCGAAGAAACTTAAATGTTGTTCCAGAGTTATTTACCCGCGGATAAACAAAAAAATTAACTGTGAATAATACAAAATGAAGACAGCAAGCATAATAAGTATCGGCAACGAAATATTAAGCGGCCTTACGGTTGATACCAACTCTGCATGGTTAAGCCAACAGCTTTTTTCAATAGGGGTGCCTACGACAAGTCACCATACTGTCGGAGATGACCTTGATTTAATTGTAGATTATCTGAAACTCGCTCAGAAGGAATCTGATATTGTGCTGGTCACAGGCGGGCTTGGTCCAACGGATGATGACCTGACCAGGCAGGCATTTGCGAAATTTATGGGTGTTAAGCTTCAGCTGAAAGAACAACTGCTGGAAGACATAAAATGTTTCTTCACAGGCAAAAATTATTCCATGCCCGAAAAAAATATAATACAAGCATATATTCCCATCGGAGCTGCTGCTTTGAGGAACGATCTTGGTACCGCACCGGGAATAATACTTGAAAAGCAGGGGAAATTTTTCGCAGCGATGCCGGGCGTGCCCTGTGAAATGAAAGCAATGTTCGCTGAATCGGTTATGGACAAACTTGTTGAACTTTGCAGCGGGCAAACGGTTATTTCTAAAAGGCTTAAATGTTTCGGGGCAGGTGAATCAACGATTGCTGAAAAACTCGGCGACTTGATGAACAGAAACAGGAACCCTCTTATTAATTGCACAGTTCACTTTGGGGTTATCACGCTTCATATTATTGCAAAGGCCAAAACCCAAGCCCAGGCGGAAGATATGATCAGCAAAGATGAAAAAAATCTACGTCAGATACTCGGCGAGCTGGTTTACGGAATAGATGATGAAACTTTAGCTCAGGTTGTCGGTAATAAACTTACAAAACAGGGTAAAACTGTGGCATTGGCAGAATCATGCACGGGCGGGCTCATAGCAAAACTTATTACCGACATTGCCGGTGCCAGCGATTATTTCAAACAAAGCTGGGTAACTTACAGTAATGACGCCAAGATAACTCAGCTTTCGGTAGCTGCTGAATTGATTGAAAAATACGGCGCAGTAAGTCCGCAAGTTGCAGAAGCTATGGCAAAAGGTGCAAAAAACAAGGCAAAATCGGACTACGCAATAGGAATAACCGGAATTGCAGGGCCAACAGGCGCAAGTGAACAAAAACCTGTCGGCTTGGTATACATATCCGTTGCGTCCGATAAAAAATGCGTTGCTGAGAAATTTATATTCTCTCACAATAGAAGTTTTATTCGCTTGAGAGCTGCCCAAACCGCATTAAATTTGCTGTGCAGACAATTAGATAATTGACCTTATTAAGTAATAATGTTACAATGAAAATTACCCGATTTAACATAAAATGACTATATTATAATGCTTTAGGTTAAGATGGCTAAAAAACGTAAACGTTTAGGTGAAATAATTTATAAAGCTGGTTTGGTTGAAAAGAATACTCTTTTGAAGGCTATTAAGCTTTCAATGAAAGAGAAAAGGCTATTAGGTCAGATTCTGCTTGAAAAAGGACTGATAGAGGAGGAAAACCTCACACAGGCTCTTGCTAAGCAGGCAGGCATAAAATATGTCGACATGGATCATATAGATATTGATCCTGAGACTATGAAACTTATTCCGGATGAGATCATAAGACGCCATAAGGTGCTGCCTCTCGGAAAAGAGAACGGCAAGCTGAAAATAATCATAGGCGACCCGATGGATCTCGACGCCATGGATGCAGTTCGATTCAGGCTAAATACGGAGTTGGACCAACACCTGGGAACCGCTGAGAAGATAAGAGCTTATATTGAAGATTCAGAAGATTCCGCTAAACAGGAAGAGGATGACCAACTAAGACACAGCATTGATGCTACTGCAGCGGAACTTGAGGAATTTGGTGATGCGCTTCATGCCCAGGCTTTGCTTGCTGCTGACGCCAGTGATGACGATGACGGGCCTATCGTAAAACTAACAAATCTGATAATCGACAGTGCTTATCATATGCGGGCAAGTGATATTCACGTTGAGCCGATGTCAGACAGGATACGTATAAGATATCGTGTTGACGGTGTTTGTCTTGAAAAAGATAATATACCCAAAAACATGCAGGCTCAGCTTATGACCCGTTTTAAGATTATCTCCGGAATGGATATCGCAGAACGCAGACTGCCTCAGGACGGAAGAATTAAACGAGAAATCGATGGTAAAGATATTGACTTCCGTGTATCTGCGCTGCCGGCTTATCATGGCGAAAGTCTCGTTCTTCGTATCCTTCGCCCAGATGCTGTTAACATCGGTATTCAGGCATTGGGGTTTGAATCTGATGACTATGAGAGATTTAAGAGAATCATCAAAAGACCAAACGGTATTTTCCTTGTAACAGGGCCTACTGGTAGTGGTAAAACAACGACACTTTATGCAGCTTTGCAGGAACTGAATCGACCTGACAAAAAAATCATTACCGCCGAGGACCCGGTCGAGTATAATTTTGCCGGTATGAACCAGTGTCAGGTAAAGGAAGATATCGGGTTGACTTTTGACAAAATATTAAGATCTATGCTTCGTCAGGCGCCTAATGTTATTCTCGTCGGTGAGATTCGAGATGGCGAAGTTGCCGACATTGCTATCCAGGCAGCTCTTACAGGACACCTTGTATTCAGCACGCTTCACACCAACGATGCTCCAAGTGCTATCACCCGTTTGATAGATATGGGGGTTAAGCCTTTCCTGGCGGCAAGTTCTATCCAGGCGATCATGGCTCAACGTCTGATCAGATTATTATGCAGCTGTAAAGAAGTAGACGAAAACCCAGACCCGCATCATCTCAGGCTTTTAGATATATCGCCTGAAGAGCTTAAAAAATATACGATCTATAAAGCAGTTGGTTGTCCCAAATGTCAGGGCACAGGCTATAAAGGCAGGCAAGGTATATTTGAACTTGTCGAGTTGAATAATGAAATAAGAGAGCTGGCATTTACAAAGGCTCCCACCACTGAACTGAGAAAAGCTGCTATCGCAAGCGGAATGAAACCTCTTGTGGAAGATGGAAAAAGGAAAATCTTCAAAGGAATAACAACACCTAAAGAAGTAGCAAGAATTGCACAGTCAGAAGAATTAGCAGAACAAGGATAAAAACTTAAAGGATAACATTAAATGGCAACAGTAAATATGGACCGCCTTTTGCAGGCATGTGTAACGCAGGACTCATCTGATATACATCTTACAGTAGGCAGACCACCTGTGTTTCGTATGGGAGGTGAACTGCGTTCCCTTGAGACTAAAGTTCTCGAGCCTGATGATACGACAGCTTTGATGAAAAGTATCACTCCCGAAAGAAACCAGCAGGAGCTTCAGGAATCCGGTACTACGGACTTTGGTTTTGCCTTTGGCGACAAGGCACGATTTCGTGTATCTGTTTTCAGACAGAGAGGCAATATCGCTCTTTGTCTTCGTCTTATTCCATCGAGAATTATGAGCCTTGACGAGATCGGCCTGCCAAAAATATGTGCAACACTGTGCCGAAGACCAAGGGGTATGTTCCTTGTAACAGGTCCAACCGGTAGTGGTAAGACAACAACTCTGGCAGCAATGATCAACTATATTAACGAAAACTTCGACAGGCACATTATAACAATGGAAGAACCTATCGAGTACTACCATCAGCACAAAAAATCTATTATCAATCAGCGTGAAGTTGGTATTGATGTCCCGTCATTTTCAGAATCACTAAGGCGTGTTCTCAGGCAGGACCCCGATGTTATCCTTGTTGGTGAGCTTCGAGACCTTGAAACTATCGAAGCAGCTATTCGAGCTGCTGAAACAGGTCACCTTGTCTTCAGTACTTTGCATACGACAAGTG
>JAGLTN010000517.1 GCA_023135255.1 Planctomycetota bacterium | reverse complement strand
AGACACGAAGTAGATTTGAGTCTTATAAGCCCACAAACATTAAGCGAGGTAGCTGATTATATTACAACTAATGTTACAGGTGTAAATGCTTCTTATGATGGTTCAAGGTTAAATCTGACACAAAGCAGTACAAGGTACGAATTTGATTTTTCACCGGCAGTTTTGTCTGAACCCACATCGACTTCTTTTGGCAACCCAGCAGGTGCTCCTGATATATCGATTAGCGGGGTATATACCGGTTCAGTTAATCAGACACTTGAATTTACCGTGACGGGAACTTCCACTGAGGTGAGTAATGGTACGTTAGGTTTAGTGGATGGAGCAGGAAATGAATACAATATTGGTCAGGATTATTCAGCTGGTGATGTGATTGATATTGGTAATGGAATAAAAATTACTGTTGGAGATGGTGAATTATCTGCTGGAGATACATTTACCGTTGAGCTTTATGCTGATAGCGATACGGCAGGATTTCTTTGTGCCACAGGGCTGAATACTTTCTTTTCAGGCAGTAATGCCTTAGATATTTCAGTTAATAGTGACATTATTGACGATCCATCAAGGATTGCTGTCTCTCTCGGTAGTGATTTTACAGATAATACTAACATTAAAAGGATGGCAGATGCGCAGGATGAGGTTGTAAGTGCTCTTGATTCTATGACAGTGGGTGATTTTTACCGTAAGATGGTTGTAGGTATTGGTCAGCAATTGTCCGTTAAGCAGATGCAGCAGAAAAATGTAGAGGTGATGGTTCAGAATCTTATGACTCAGCAAGGCCAGGTGAGCGGTGTTGATATAAACACAGAGGCTGCTTTGATGTTGACATATGAGCAAATGTTTCAGGCGATGTCCCGATATCTTTCAACGGTACAGCAGTCTATGGAAACCTTGATGCAGATAGTTTAAATAATTTTTAAAAGGAAGTCAGATGAGCAGTATATTAGGCAATATAAGAAATAATATAATATACTCACTTAATCGGCATGCGAATAAGTTAGCAACATTGCAAGAGCAGGCAGCTACAGGGGCACGTATTAACAGGGTTTCAGATGACCCTTCTGATGCTTATCAAATTCTTAACCTCGAATCTCAGGTAAATTCTATTGCTGATTATATTAAAAATCTGGAAAATACGACAAATATCCTGGGCGTATCCAGTGATTATATTGGGAGTATGATGTCAGGTATTTTAGATACCAAGACAGATCTTACTCAAATTACCAGTGGTACTTACAATGTAAGTCAAAACCAGGGTGTTGTTGAGGGTTTAGATTCTACTCTTGAGAGTATGGTCGCATTTGCAAATACAAAGTATTTAAATCAGTACCTCTTCGGTGGAACATCAACTGCAACTGCCCCTTATCAGGCTCAATATACTGACGGTAGGATTACGAGTGTTGTGTATCAAGGCTCATCTGAAAAAAGAGATGTTGAACTTGCACCTGGTATAGAAGACAGCGCTTTCCATGTCGGAGAGGACTTATTTGCCTTAGACAATCGCGATGGATTGAGTTTTATTGGTGCAGATACCGGGGTAGCACAAGGCCAGGGGACCTCAAATCTGGATGGTTACTGCTGGCTTGAGATAAGCGAGCCTGTATCTGGCACATATCGGCTTACAGTTGACGGCGGAGAGAGTCATGTTGATGTTGCGGTGCCGCCTGGCGATACCAATACTAAAGTTACTAATTCACTAACAGGAGAAGTTTTATACCTTGATACTACCGGGATTACAACTACAGGGGTTGAGCTGGTAAATGCTGAGGGTACCAATGATATATTCAATACTCTTATAACGATACGTGATATATTTGCTAATGAAAACGATCTTCCTGAAGGTCAGATAGAGCAGATGAGGCTGGCGATGCTCGATTCTGTAGATGAAATATACAATATGCTTAATAGTGTTTCTGTGTCGATTGGCTTTAAAATAAATTATTTAGACACTACTAAGGAAATGCTTACTGATATTAAATATAATGCCGAAGATGAAATAGCTTTAATTGAGGAGGCAGATATTACTCAAATAGCAATTGATCTTTCGCAAACGGAAATATTGTACCAGATGTCATTATCTGTGGCGGGAAGAATGATGTCTATGTCATTATTTGATTTTATTTAGTTATTAATAGCGTGACAAGATAACATATTTTTGTCTGATATTTATACATGTTTTGTTTTTCGAGCTTGAAAATGATTGATAATCGCATCTATGGGATTAAGGCATGATATTTGCACTATATCAATCAGATATAATTTAATAATGAAGTCCCCGTTTTCGGGGGGGATAGTTGACTATTAAATGGAGTTAATTAAAATGACAATGGAAAATGATTTAAGTAATTACGAAAAGGCATCTCAATTAGCAGAACAAGGTAGATATGATGAGGCGTTTGGCTGTATTAGTCAGCATCTGGATGGTAATCCTGACGATGTCGAGGCTCTCAATGATGCAGGTGCAATACTGCATTGTCTTGGGAAATCCTCTGAGGCTGTTACTTATATTGAAAGAGCCAGGAAATTAAGTCCTGATAATGTTCAGGTTATCTGGAATCTTGTGGAAGCTTATCTTGGTGATGAAAAGCCTGAAAAAGTTATTGAACTCTTACCTGAAATAAAAGCTTGCGGTATGATGAATCCGGATTTAATCAACAGGACAGCAAGTATTTTTCTAAATCAAAACAATAAATCAGATGCTCTTGAGGCTTTGCTTTACTCTCTCGACTTTGCTCCTAAACAGGAAGTTCTTAAACCTATGTTAGATGTTATAAAAAGTAAACGCTCTAAGATATCATTTTTCTGCGGGTTATCC
>JAGLTN010000516.1 GCA_023135255.1 Planctomycetota bacterium | reverse complement strand
AAAAGCTCTGTGAAAAAGAAGGCCTCATAAGAGACATGAAAAGAAATACTTACTACGAAAAACCATCAGAGCAAAACCGTCGCAAGTTGCGCAAAGCTCAAAGAGCCGCAAGCTTCGACAATAATAATAACAACAGCAGGTAAGCTTTACCCAATAAATCCTCCGGGCAGGTAAGATAATAGACACTTAACCTGCCCGGCTTTTTTATGCGCAAAAATATTCCAAACTAAACACCCATTATTCAAGCCACCTATCCGCCAGTATCGCAAAGTCCGCAAAATTAACCACCCCGTCTCTGCTAATATCCGCTGCCGAATATTGCCTTAAATAAGGATACGTCTGATTCTCACCAATCCCCCAAGCATTGATGAAATCCCAACCCGCATCAATAAAAGTAGCTCCACTTTTCATCTCAGCGGTGGTTTTACCCTGGATATCTAAAGGCTCCGACAACTCACCATCAACAAAACCAACACCGATTGCCATCTCTGAACTCTCAATATCCCAAAAGCAATCGTCTATTATTTCCCCATGATAGCCACATTCGTAAAGGCCAACAAACCCGCCTACATTATTTACATCAACACCACCATTTACTTCACCCGAGCTATAGCTATCATAAATCTCACCTACAGCATATCCTGCAAAACCGCCAACATAATCCACTCCATTAACATCACCCATTGCATAGCAATTCGTTATAGTGCAATCACGACAAGCCTGCGCATACCATCCAACTAATCCGCCAACATAGTCAAAACCTTCAACATCACCTGTTGCGTAGGAATTTTTAATTTCAGCTCCGCAATTATAACCCACCAATCCACCACTATAAGTTTCTTCGGTTACAGGCAAATCTTCACTATTGCCTATCAAGCTAATGTCGCCTGTAGCACTGCAATCTTTTACTACTATCTCATATCCATCAGTTATCGCCCCTATCAAACCACCTGCATAGCTTTCATACCCGCAACAATTAACATCACCTGCAGCACTGCAATCTTTCACTATTATCCTAGATCCATCAATTATCGCCCCTATCAAACCACCTGCATAGCTTTCATACCCGCAACAATTAACATCACCTCTGGCATAACAATTTATTATCTCACTATAGCTGCTGTATTCTTCTATTCGCCCTATCAAACCACCAATTTTCATTTCAAAAGGCCACTGCCACCCAGCCCATCCCTCGTATTTACAACAAGTATTAACATCCCCTGTAGCATAACAATCTAAGATATTAGAACGTCCCCATAAATTCCCAACAAGCCCGCCAACGATCGCGTTACCGGAAACCACACCAGTTGAATAGCAATTACTTATCTGACCATTCTCTACACGTCCAACCAAACCGCCAACAGCATCCCAGTCTGAGTTACTACTTGTATTACTAACATTACATGTGGTATAACAATTTTCTATAATACAATCTACATACACCTCACCAACTAGACCACCAACGGACCATCCGTTGCCCATAACATCCCAGGTGGTATAACAATTTGATAGCACTCCCTCATCGAATAATACTCCCACCAACCCACCGACTTCACTACCATTTTTAACCTTACAGTTTTCAGCATAACAATTAGTAACTTTGGCTCCATGAACAACGCTACCTGCCAAAGTTCCGATCCGCGTATAACCATCATCACACAAACCATTAACATCAGCGTTTATTATACCAAGATTCTTTACCTCTGCTGTTTCACCTTGAATACTGTAAAACACCCCAACTCCGCCAAACCTGCTGCCTCCTGTAACATCACAGGCATCACATTTAAAATTACTAATCGTATGGCCGTTACCATCAAAGACGCCGGAAAAATAAGAGTAGCGGTCAACCCCAGCGATAATATCGAAATTCCTACCCAGCTCTGCAAGGTTAACATCTGCAACCATCTTAAAACACTTATCCCAGTCGTCAGGCTCATAAGCTATCTGCTGAAGATCATTAGCAGTTGCGATTATAAAAGGCTCATTAGGCTCACCCGCCCCGCCGCTGTAAACTCCCCCAAATACACTCGACACCAACACAAAAACAAATAATATAATTCCAATTTGATTCCTCATTTTCCTGACTCCTTAAATTAGATTGAATAAAAATATGATTTTATGACAACATGTCATTTTACTCCCTTTTTAAAAACCACACAAAAATATTCAGAACACTTTAATATTTTCTGTTCGCGATCCCCAACCATTATTCAAGCCACCTATCCGCCAACATCGCAAAGTCCGCAAAATTAACTATGCCATCGCCACTAATATCAGCTGCCGAGTATTGCCTTAAATAAGGATACGTCTGATTCTCACCAATCCCCCAGATATTTATAAAATCCCAACCAACATCAACAAAAGTACCCCTGCTCTTCATCTGGGCAGTAGTTTTACCCTGAACCCGCAATGGGTCAACAGTCCCCCATCC
The DNA here is from genome assembly GCA_023135255.1 of Planctomycetota bacterium. Taxonomy (GTDB): domain Bacteria; phylum Planctomycetota; class Phycisphaerae; order Sedimentisphaerales; family Anaerobacaceae; genus JAGLTN01. The sequence continues at coordinate 636 of JAGLTN010000516.1, read as the reverse complement.
AACACCAACTAACATCCCAGAAGCCTCAATATCCCAGAAACAATCGTCTATTATTGGACCATAATTACAGAAACCAATAAAACCACCTACCGGATAGCTTCCATTATCATCTATCATATCACTTTCACCATAAACTTTACCCGCACTATAGGAGTCACTAATATCAGCTTTTTTCACATATCCTGCAAAACCGCCAACGTAGTCTACGCCATTAACGTCACCAGTAGCGTAACAATTTGATAAAATACAATCATTACGATAGCTTTCACAATACCCTACCAAACCACCAATATAACTAATCCCATAAACATCACCAGCTGCATAACAATTTAACACAATACAATCCTGATAATGGCTTTTAGTGAATCCAATTAGTCCGCCAACATTGTCAACTCCATTAACATCACCCCTCGCAAAACAATTCTTTATATTTCCACTAACATAATTACCCACCAAACCACCTATATTATTAGACTTACTCTCGCCTGAATCAAAACCACTAACAGCACCAGTAGCATAGCAACCATCCAAAACCCCATAATTTTCGCCTATTAAACCACCAACTTCGCTATAACCATTAACATTCCCAGTTGCATAACAAATATCTAACATTCCATAATTCTTACCCACCAAGCT
>JAGLTN010000515.1 GCA_023135255.1 Planctomycetota bacterium | reverse complement strand
GAACAGCACCTTCACAACCTCGATGTTGTCAACTGGGCATTTGGCGAAATCCCCCTCAAATGTATGGGCATCGGTGGAAGACATATCAGAACCGCCCCCGAGTACGGCAACATATTCGACCACTTCACAGTAGAATATGATTATCCAAACGGTGCGAAAATAACAAGTATGTGTCGCCAAATGGACGGCTGTACAAGTAACGTCTCGGAGAGAATTGTAGGTACAAAAGGCGTTGCTTACCTTGACGGCGCTACTGGTAAAATAACAGGAGCCAAACCTTTTGAGCCAAAAGAAGCATCTCCAAATCCATACGAAGTAGAACACGCTGACCTCATAGCAGCTATCCGCAACAACGAGCCTGTCAATGAAGCTAAGCAAGTTGCCGAAAGCACATTGACCGCGATAGCCGGCAGAATGAGTACCTACACCGGCAGAGCTTTGAAGTTAAGCTGGGCAATGAACGCTTCCAAACTTGACCTTACTCCTGAAAAATATGAGTTTGGCCCAATGAAGACCAACTCCGTCCCGATGCCGGGAATAACTAAATTAATCTGAAGATATTAAAAATAGTCAAAGGCTCTGAAATCATTTTCAGGGCCTTTTTTTTATCACTACCGGTTAAAGTCTTGCTGACCAGACGCAACTTTAGCTGCTATCTGCATAAACCGAGGCATTGAATAATCAAAGAAAGATTTGTAACTTTCGCAGAAATAGTTTTGCTTGTTCTGTAAATCATCAATCACGACCCTGTCTTTCATGCATCCGCCGCGACAGACATCAAGATGTCTGCAAACAAGACATTTGCTCGGCAGCTTCTGTTTGTTACGGGCAAATTTCCTTTTAATATTACTACAGGCAAGCTGAGCAATATTAGTTTCAAAAATATTGCCAAGACCAAATTCACCTCTAACAAAAAAATCACAGCAGAAACATTTGCCCGTATGCTCAACAACTATATAACCACTGCATTGCTTACTAAAAGTACAGATGGTATGCTTGCCGCTAAGACAAAAACTGATAATAGAATCGAAGTCACGGATACTGATCTTTTCCGGGCCATATTCATACCAAAGATCGAAAAGCCCACATAAGAAGTCACCATATTGCTTTGGCGTTATCGAAAAATCCGCAACCTCACCCATCTTAGGATTGGTCTCCACACACGGAATAAACTGCTGGTATTTAATATCATTTTCAACAAAGAAATCAAAAAGCTCTTTAACATGCTCAACATTATTATTATTCAGCAACGTTAAAGTGTTGAATTGAACTCCATGCTTTTTACATCTTTTTATCGCCGCCATTACCTTGTCAAAAGTGCCGTCACTATTAAAATTAACCCGGTAATGGTCATTAAAATTCTTAGGCCCATCAATACTTATACCCACAAGAAAATTGTTTTCATGAAGAAACTCACACCAATCATCGTCAAGCAAAATAGAATTTGTCTGAAGTGAATTTTCAATCACCTGATCTTGTCTCTTATACTCATTTTGCAGCCTTACAACTTCTTTGAAAAAACCAAGCCCCATCAAAGTAGGCTCGCCCCCCTGCCAGGCAAAACCGTTTATTCCGAATTCAAGTGCAAGATAATCTTTGACCAGCTTTTCAAGAACTTTAAGGCTCATCCTTTGTTTACCGGTGCCGACTTTAGCAGAGCGGTTTTTATAAAAGCAATATTTGCAATCAATATTACAATCCGAACCTGATGGTTTTATTAATAATGTGAAAGGATTCATAATTATTTTGTAGGGTTATTTTTAAACCAGCTTATCACCCAATCCTTAGCCTGCTGTTTTGTGGTAATTTCTTCTTCAAGCTGAGCGATATATAACTTTTTTGCCAACTCACCGAGTCCGGGCCCTTCCACTGAGCCTAATTCCTGCAACTGCTTACCATTAAGCAAAGGAACCGGACTATAATCAATATCGCCGAGGAATTTAATTCTCTCTTTAAGTGCTATTAAATTAAGCAACCCGGTTTCATTTTGGAGTTTTTGTATTGCAGCCTCAAATTCGTAAAGCTCTTCGAAATGATCATTTGCACAAAAAGTTTTCAATTCAGATAATGACATATTCTCATTTAAGAGCCTGCCTCTGTTAGACAGCAAAAACCTTAACTTCGCATTCTGCTTTCTGCTCAGGCTTAGAATTTTGCATTTCTTTATCGCATCTTTAGTTTCAAAACCTGCGAAAAATGCCGCCAAACCCGTAATAAAATCAATATTATCGGGCATCTGATTCAGCACAGAGATACCTTCAATTGCGGATTTATCGTCAAAGTTATTAAATATCGCCCGTGATAAGCCACTATCAAAAAGCATTTGTGCAGCATAAGATTTTGCCGGGCAGGTAAGTATGCCGTTAAGTTCCATGCAGATTCTTTCGCCGCTTATTTTGGATATCTTTTCAGAATTATCACAAACCCCCTGCCAGGTTTGCCGGTCAATTTTAAAATTAAGTTGAGCGGAAAACCTGACCGCACGCAGCATTCTTAGATAATCTTCTTTAAATCTCTGCTGGGCATTGCCGACGGTTTTTATCATCTGCCGTTTCAGATCATCCCGACCATTAAAATAATCTATAACCTTTTCCTCCACCGGGTCATAGAACATAGCATTAATAGTAAAATCACGTCTGCTTGCATCTTCGCGGGCAGTGGTAAATTTAACTTCCGTCGGATGGCGACCATCGACATAGCCTGATTCTGCCCTGAACGTTGCAACTTCTACCTGCTGATCATCGAGAAGAACAATAACCACTCCGAACTTTGCACCGACTTGAAGAGTACGCCTGAACAACTTTGAAACTTCATCAGGCTTGGCACTGGTAGCAACATCATAGTCCTTAGCCTGCCTGGAAAGCAGCATGTCACGAACACATCCGCCGGCCAGCAATGCTTCAAAGCTCTGCTCTCGCAATTTCTCGACTATAGTTATCGCAGCTTCTTTATTGGTCATTTTATATCATATTGAAAAATAGCAACTGCATTTATGCCCCACTTGCGGCGGTCGATCTGTTTTAAAAATCCATAATTGTCCAGCAGATCAACAGACTTATGAGTTCTGACAATAACGATCGCATCAGGTGCAAGCTGACTCTGCAAAACTTCAAACATACCTGCCAGCTGAGAAGTTTCACTTACATCTCTCGTAAGAGGAAAAGGCGGATCGACAGAAACAAAATGGTATTTCTCCTCATCAACCGGGGCACCAGATTTAAAAGCATTGGTACGGATCACTTTAGACTCTTTCACAAAGTTTGCTTTGGCAATATTCTTTTCTAATACTACGGCTATCTTCGAATCTTTTTCTATAAAGGTACAAAACTTCGCCCCTCTGCTCAAAGCCTCCAGACCAATAGAACCAATTCCGCTGAAAATATCTGCAACTACCATATCAGTGGGAATGTCATATTTATACAAAACGCTGAAAAGCGACTCCTTCACCCTGTCAGTGATAGGCCTGGAAACATCACCCTTGGGACTCAGCAAATGCAAACCTCGTTTTTTACCCGCTATAATTCTCATTTTTAAAAAAATCTTTCATTTCAACTGCATAAGCTCTGAAATCATCAGCTGAAAGTGTCACGGTTTTCCACTTCGGACTTCTTACTCTCATATATTTTTTATATTTATCGAGTTCTACACAGAAAAACAAATACCTCTTCCCACCGAAATCGTAAACATCTCTGCCGTCAAAATCTACATCCACATTTTGCACATCATAGACAAAAAAGAACACCGCATGGTGATCATCACCAAATATTTTTTGCCAGAATTCAATATCTGTAATATCAGTCTCAGTAACCCAGCATTGCAGAGATGTCAGTTTTTCAAAACTGGTGCCCTTAAACTTTCTGCCTTTAACATCAGCTATAATAACATTATGACTACCAGCATAGACAAAATAATCAAAGCTTTTAATACTCGCTTTCCCTAACCTCGCTCTCTTGGCTTCATCAATTCGAGTAAACTTTATATGATTATCTTTAAGCCAGTTTTCAAAGACCAACTCGTAATGATTTGAGCCCATAGTTTGCATTTTGCCTTTAAAATTACTTAAGCTTCTTAAAAAACGCTTCAGCTTTGATAAGTTCCTGCTGAGAAGTCTGCATATCCTTAACCGCAAATTCCTGATTCTCAATAAACTCACCGCCAATTATAATCGTCTTTTTTGCATTTTGCTCTGATGCCTGCTTGAGTTGTTTAGCAAGCTTATTTGACTTATAACTAAAATTAGCACAAAGCCCTGCTGTTCTTATTTTTGCAGCCGTCTTAATTACTTCAGACGCAAGACTCTCATCTGTATAGGCAATGAAGTAATCAAGCTGCCTTGTAGGCATGTTATCGTCGATAAGCCCTCTTTCGCGAAGCAATATTTCCAGCACAGAATCTCCCATCCCCATACCTGTGCCGGTAATTTCCGGACCACCAAACTGTTTCAACAAGCTGTCGTATCTACCCCCGCCGCAAATCGCGCGAAGCTGTCCGACAGCATCATGTATTTCAAAAACAACACCTGTGTAATACGCCAAGCCTCTTACAATATTCATATCAAATACGCAGTAGTCAGCTACACCCATTTCATTAAGCAACACAAAAAGTCTTTGAACTTCCTCAACTGCCTCTCGTGTCTCGACGTTAAACTCTGCAAACTCAGCAAGCTGATCAGATGAATCAACATTCATCATCTTTATTATTTTTCCGATTATTTCAGAACTACTGATAATTTCTGAAAGCATTTCTTCAAATGCATCTTCGCTTACCTTAGATTTCTTATCTAACACGGGATAAAGGGCTTCAAGCTTTTCCTGGTTAATACCAAAGCTTGTCAAAACAGTAGCAAGAAGCTTTCGACTCGATATTTTGGCTTTTATATCATCGCTGCTAAGACCCGCACTACGGAGGTAATCCAACGCTGTAAAAATTACTTCTGCATCAGCAGCAACATTGTCAATGCCAATGATATCAATATTCCATTGGAAAAACTCGCGAAGTCTGCCCTTTTGGGGCCTTTCTGCACGACACATTCTCGGCAGTGAAAACCATTTTATCGGTTTGGATAATGCATTGATCTTTTGATTTACCATCCGCGCCAAAGTCGGTGTTATCTCGGGACGAATAGCCAGTCTCCGGCCGCCACGGTCGGTAAAATTAAAAAGCTGATCAACGATCTCGTCGCCGCTTTTAACCTGGTACATCTTCAGATACTCAAAGATAGGCCCTTCATATTCCTCAAACCCGTTACGCAAAGATGACTGCTTCCAACCATCAAGAATAAAATTGTGAACCGCCATATCTTCAGGATAAAAATCCCTTGTGCCTTTTACCGGC
>JAGLTN010000514.1 GCA_023135255.1 Planctomycetota bacterium | reverse complement strand
AATCAGGCTATTGAGCTGACCTATCTGGCGGGCGAAAATAATAAAATCAGTTATTCTCACTCGGCTGTTACCGACTCGCAAGGCTACTTTGCTTTTGAAAACGTAAAACCAGAAAAGGTTAAAGTAACTCATATTTTTGAACTTGCGACACCTGCCAGCTATGATTTAGATGAACCACTACTCGGCAACGGAGCGTTCAAAATTACAACTATCGATCCCGAAAAAGAAACCGAAGTTGTTATAGGTGAAAATGGTTTTACAATTACAGGTCTACTGGAACTGGCCGAAGATGTTGACTGGGCACACTCGATCGCAGAAGTGGTCGGCGAAGACAGGGCAAATCCATATTCGGTTTTAGTTAATGATGACGGCTCGTTCTGGTGCGATTCTGTACCTGCGGGCAGTTATAATTTTTCTGTAACGTTGTTTACTAATGAAGATGGTTCTTATTTTCAGAAAAGCATTGCAGAATTTCAAACCAGCTTTAACCTGCCACCAGCTGATCCGAATGAGACAACTCTCGATTTAGGCACTTTTGAGCTGAACCCTGACCTGGAATAAAAACAAGAAGTATATGCTATACAAGCAGGCTGGGTTTAATATGCTTGGCCTGTTTTTTATTTTGCTTTGTTGTAATGGGCTTCTATGCTATTTAATTCTCTACGAAGCGCTTCAACGTCGAGCCCAAGGTCGGGGTACTTTCGGGCCATCGTTATCATATATTTTACATTAACCCGCATCTGCCGAACTGTTTTCATCCACTTCGGTTTTGGCAAACCTAACTCAAGCTCTTTATTCTGTCGATCAATAGACGTTTTAATTTTCTTAAGCCTTTTTTCAACACGGTCAAGCTCAGCTGCTGCTTTTTGTATCGCGTCACTAACGATGATCTCAGCATTTTCAGCGTTCATTTCTTTGAGAACTTCCTGCCTGCTGTCAGCGTTTTTATCAGCAATAGTGCAGGCAACGGCTTCTTCGCCGGTCAAAGTCAACAAGGAGCCTTTCCTGCTCCAGGTATGCACAACTTTGTCGCCGGGCTTTTTATTTACAGGCTCAATAAAATGTCGCTTACCATGTTTTTCCACTTCTATCACTTCTATATCTTTATCGACCATGGCCTTTGCCAAAACCCCGGGTCTGCCGCCCTGTTCGGCTGTGGAGGCAAGAAAGCCTCGCCAGATAGATTGAAATTTTGCGCCGATTTCTTCGCCATAAGCTTTTTTAAATTCTGTAGGCCCATCTTTTGTTACTGCATAAGAAGTCGCCCCGCCTATAACGGCATTCTTTGCGATAAAGACTTTTTCACCCGCTAAAGCAACCGCCACTCCCGCTGATATTGCTCCGCCTTGGGCTTCACTTTTCACATAAGTAATAACCGGACATCTCCTGCGGATAGTATGAATCGCGGAGGCAATATCTCTTGCAAAATCGGTTCTGCCTCCTGGTGTATCCAGTTCCAGTAAAATGAACAAAGGCCCGACATCGGCAGATTCAACTAACGCATTTTTAAGTGCATCGGTTTCGATCTGCCTGACCATAGGCCCTTCATGCACAATCACAATAACTTTATTATTTCTTCCTTTTCGGTCAGCCGTCAGCTCCCATTTCATGGTATTGATCATGACAATGCCTTTTTCCTGCGTCACAGCTTCTGTTTTGCCGGAAACTACCTTGCTTGTCAAATAGCCATGTAATACATCACCAGTCTTAGTATTTTTAAAAGTATCCGCCACAGACACTGTCGAAAACAATAGTGCTACAGATACAAAGGCCCACATTGTACGTTTAAACATCACGATATCCATCCCCTGATTAGCGAATCAATATATTTACCAGCTCCTATTATACCTTTTTATTTTCAAAAAAACAATGGCGTAGTTATAAAAACCAAAAGGCTGAGCAAAAAACCCAGCCTTTTTGTAATAATTTTTCAAAATCCACAGCTTTTAAACGTCAAGATTTTGTACTTCCAAAGCGTGATCCTGGATAAATTTTCGACGTTTTTCGACATCACTGCCCATTAAGATACTAAACAGTCTGTCGGCTTCGCCTGCGTCATCGAGTTTGACCTGAAGAAGAGTTCTCTTTTGAGGATCCATCGTTGTGTACCAGAGCTGGTCAGCGTTCATTTCACCCAGGCCTTTGAATCTCTTGATCTCAATTCCTTTACCGCCTATCTGTCTGATGCCTGGACACATATCACTAAGAGAAGCGATATCATACCTGTCCTCGCCATTGACAAGCTCAAACTTTGTCGGCACAGCTTCGCCGGATACTGTCTTTTTCGCTTTAAGCAGGAAGTCTTTCATATCAAGCTGATAATCGTTTTTAAGTTTATTGCCGATCTCATTTAGCTTATCAACTTCGTGTAATTCTTCTGTTATAACTGTTGGCTCTCCGCCTGAGGCCTCTTCTGTCACACTGCCGTTAAGCTCTTCAATTCTTTTTTCGTATTCGGCTTTTTCATAGAATACTTCCGATTGGCCCTGCGCGACTATTCTGAAAGTTGGTAATTTTTCGCCGTCATAATAAGACTGAATAAATTCCTTAAAATCAATCCCACGCCTGCTGAACACAGAAATAATTCTCTCTGCGTCAGTCAACAGCTTGACTATGTCTTTTAGGCTGTCACCGACAATCGTCTGCTCAACCTGGTTATTATTTTCAATATCTCTAACCACAAGCTCGGTTCCTTCCAAACCTCTGCCTATCATTCTTCGTTGCATCTGACCTTCATTAAGGATGTACTCTGTTTTTTTCGTTCCTTTAACTTTGATCTCATACAAAGGAGGCTGAGCAATGAATATTTTATTGCTGGTGAAAAGCTGAGGCATCTGACGGAAGAAGAACGTCAATAGCAGCGTCCTGATATGCGCGCCGTCAACGTCGGCATCGGTCATGAGAATTATTTTACCATACCTGCATCTTTCCAGGTTGAATTCATCAATGCCGATCCCTGTTCCGAGTGCGCTTATAATCGTTCTTATTTCTTCATGGCCCAGCATTTTTTCAAGCCTGGCTTTTTCAACATTGAGAATCTTACCTTTCAAAGGCAATATCGCCTGGAGCTTTCTATCCCTGCCTGCTTTGGCAGAGCCTCCGGCAGAATCGCCCTCGACTATGAATATCTCAGTTGTTGATTTTTCTTTACTTGAGCAGTCCCACAGTTTGCCCGGCAGATTGGTACTGCTCAAGGCACCTTTTCTGCGGGTAAGCTCGCGTGCTTTTCTTGCAGCTTCTCTTGCTGCTGCAGCCTGGATGGCTTTATTTAAAATCTTTTTAGATTCAGCTGGATGTTCTTCGAGATAGCGACCGAGCTGATTGTTGATAGTAGTCTCAACAAAACTGCCGACTTCCGGGTTACTAAGACGCACTTTCGTCTGCGCCTCAAAATGCGGGTCCGACAGCTTAACTGAAACCACCGCGGTAAGCCCTTCTCTGAGGTCTTCTCCTGTTGTAGCGGTGCCGCCCTTTAAGAGATTATTATTCTTAGCGTAGGCATTCATCGTTCTGGTAAGAGCGGTTCTAAAACCTGAAAGATGTGTTCCGCCGTCAATATTGCGAATATTATTAGCAAACACCAGCACATTTTCGCTGTAGCCGCTGTTGTACTGCATTGCGACTTCACAACTGAGCATTGATTTGGTATCTTCTCTGGAGAAATAAATTACATTCTCATGTAATATTTCCTTACCTTCGTTAAGATGTTTGACAAACGCTCTAATTCCATCATTAAATTTGAATACTTCTTTTTTACCATTGCGGTCATCCCTGAATGTCACCTGGATCCCGCCGTTAAGATACGACATCTCACGTATTCTTTTTTTCAGCGTATCATAGTCAAATTCTACTTCACCGAATATTTCTTCATCCTGCATGAAAGATATTTTAGTGCCTCTTTTTTGCGTAGGTCCAACTTCTTCCATAATCCCTTTGGAAATACCTTTAGCACATTCGAAATGATAATGTTTTCCATTGCGATAAATATCCGCTTCAAGCCATTCACTTAAAGCGTTTACTACACTGAGACCAACACCGTGAAGACCGCCGGAAACTTTGTAGCTGTCACTATCAAATTTACCACCGGCATGCAAAGTAGTCAGCACAACCTCTAAAGCGCTCATCCCCGCATCTTCGTGCATCTCAACGGGAATACCTCTGCCGTCATCCTCAACGGTACAGCTGCCGTCAGCATGAATCCTGACTGTAATATTCGAACAGTACCCCGCCAATGCCTCGTCGATAGAGTTATCGAGTACTTCATACACCAGGTGATGTAAACCGCCTGTTCCGCGGTCACCGATGTACATATCTGGTCTTTTGCGTACCGCTTCTAAACCTTCAAGTATTTTAATATTACTGGCATCGTAATTTTGTTCTGCCATATAGTTTTCTTTTCCTAAAACATTACTGTTGTAATTTTTAAAATTTCAGCTAAGAGAAAAGTTTATTTTCTTAACCCTTGCCTTCGGACATAATTTCTGCAATTCTTCGAGCAACTGACAGCTGCACAATCTGAACTCATGCAGATATGAGGGGCTGTCGACCAGCACTTTAATTCGACCGGCATTTATATCAACTATTTTACAATGCTGCCTCAACTGCTCGGGCAGCAACTGCTCCCAGGCCTGTGATATTATATCATATACGCCCTGTTTAGGCGATATTTGTTTTTCCATAATCTTACCCAGCATTTCACCGAGCAAGGCTTCAGTTTTTCGCTTTCGGGGTTTTCTCCACTTTACTATATCACGTAAGTACTGCTGTTGATCCATAATCAAGACCTAAAAATCAACGACTTAGCCTAAGTTTATGGGCATTAGCACACATAAGAAATTTGTTCCGCACTTTACCAAACCAGGTCTATCAGAATCACCTAATTCAAGATCAAATTCCTCGTCGCCGATGACCCTTAAAACGTCAATAAAAAACTGCGGATTAAATCCGATCTCTATAGGATCGCCGTTGTATTCGACTTGCATGTCGATCTTCGCATCACCTGTTTCAGGAGCCCGACCAGAAAGGATCATGCTGTTTTTATTAAGTGCAAGTTTAATGCCTCTGGACTCTTCACTTGTCAGCAGAGAAGCCCTCTTAACCGCACTTAGCATACTGTCTGTTTTCAGTGTAAGCTTTTTGTCGTAGCCCGAAGGGATGATGTCTTCATATTTTGGAAAATTACCATCCACAAGATTGGAGCTGATAACAACATCGCCGCAACGAATCAATATCTGATTATCCATCAGCTTAATTTTTACAACTTCACCGTCGCTGCTGCCGATCTTATCCATAAGTGCCATTGTTTTAGCAGGCACTATCATTTTTGCTTTTTCAAGGGACTTATCGGCTTTAATAATTGACATTTTTGTTCTGACGAGTCGTCTGCCGTCAGTAGCAACCAATATCAGCTTCTTGCCTTTGATCTCCCATAAAACCCCATTCAAAGCATAACGAGTGCTTTCCTTGGCGGTAGCGAAAAGACAGCGTTCAATGCCGGATTGCAGATTCAGCAGTGATACCTCCATGTCGGCATCACCTTCAAAGCAAGGTACTGCGGGGTATTGACCGGCATCATGACCATAAATTGTAAACCGGCTGTCAGAACCGGTTATCTTGCAGGTTCCCTCTTCAGCAGTCAAACAAAGCACCTCGTCAATACTTTCACGCACAATTGCCGCCAGTTTATCCGCTGGAATAACAACCTCACCCGGGGTTTCAATCTGAACTTCGGAAACGGTATAATTGATTCCTGCTTCCATATCAGTTGCACACATCTGAACAACTTTGCCCGATGCAACGATTTTTAAACATCTCAGAATCGGCTTAGGTGTCCTGCCTGGTACCACTGATATTAAAAGATTCAACGCTTCAGCTAATGCCGCTCTGTTAAAGTTTACTTTCATAATCAGCCTCTCATTTTTTAATCAAAAATTCAACTAATAGTTTATACAAAAAAAACAACTTTAACAATATTATTTTCGCAAATTTCCTGTTGTAATTGCACAATATCAAGAGAGCTTTTGAGTTGGTTGAAAGACTCCTTTTCTTTTATTATTAATATATTAATTAAAATTAGTATTATAAGTCATATAGCCTGTTAGATTGTTGTATTCATTACTGTCAGAAAGGCTAATGTCCTTGATAATAAGTAATTATGAGCAAAAACCACCCCAAAAACACAGTGGATAACCTGTTAGCACCTCTGTTGGGGCTGACGCTTTTTTAATAGCACAATTATTGTTAGCAGTATTACTATGTTGGTTGTTATCGGAACTAACAGCGTTCTTAACAGCTTATCCACAACTTTATTAACAGGATAATGGCTTCTAAAAACGGGCTTACTTTAACTCATAAGTCCTATAAAAACAATCATTTAAACAGTAAAGCTTTGTTTTTTCTATTAATTATATCTCTTCGTTAAATTTTATCATATTTTTTGCTATCTTGACGATTTTTTCTTTTAAAACCTTAGGAGTGAGTACCTGCACCTGATCGCCATAGCCTAAAATCCACCATGAAATTTCATTTATCCCGTCGATGCGGAACTCCATTATTACCGATCCGTCATCCTGGAATTGATATTGTTGCGTGTCGTGCCAGAGAACCTCGGTGACGTTGTGTGCGACCTTCGGTAAGAACCTCAGCTTGATATTATAAAGCCTGCCCTCCGGTATCATAGACCACGCTCTGCCGAAGTGTTCGTCTATGTCGAAGCCGCCGGTGTCAATAAAAAGCTTATCCAGCTTAGTAAGCTCGATGACTCGGTTGAGCTTAAATGTTCGGATGGCCTTATGCATTTTCGAATAGCCCAGTACATACCATGCTCGTTTATTATAAAGCAGATGATATGGGCAAAACTCAGTTGTAATTATTTGGCTTTCGAACAAAGATTTATAACATAACGTAAGTTTCTGTTTTTTATCGATAGCTTTTTGAATTGTCGCGAATACCTTGTCAAGCTGACTCATTGGGGCTTGCGGAGTAACTTTAGTGGAAATATTTCGAAGGCTGATACTGCAATGCTGTCTGATCTTTGTCGGCAGATTGTTCTCTATTTTAAGCCCTGCCAGAAGAGCTGAATTCCTGAAAGGCAGCTGAAGTTTTTTCCCCGCTTTGTGAACCAGCAATAAAAGCGAAAAAGCCTCCTGCAGGTTCAAATCTATTGGCGGCAGAAAGAATTCCGGGTCCACCGCATAACTCTGATTTGCGCTGTCAAATCGGTAAGGTACCCCTATCGCCTGCAGCTCTTTAAGGTCACGAAAAACCGTTCGCCTGCTGGTATTGAACATTTTCGCCAAATCATCGACGGTACACTTTTCCTCCGCCTGTAAAGCGGTCAATATTTTTACCACCCGGGTAACCCGACTTGCTTTCATATTCTGCTGCCTGTAATAATATTTATTTCATGCCGTTCCTCAAATAGGTTAGATTATGTTCGTATGTTTCAACAGTCAAGTTAGATAAAATTATTTTTTTAAACACTGATTTTAGGGTTTTTATTGGTGGTTTTAGAAAAATCTTACATTCAAAAAGTTTGAGTATTTTATTGTATTTATGTATAAAATTTAGTACAATACCCGCTTCGGATGATGATATTTTTGTAGAATATAAAGGAGGCTTCAAGATGAGAAAGTTAATTTATTGGGTAATTCTGGTGGTTTTGGTGTGCGCGGGCAGTTTGTCAGCGGATACTTATTACGTTGATGACAGCAATGGCAACGAGGGCTGGAACGGCACATCCCCGGTGTATGTAAGCGGAGATATCGGGCCTTTCAAAACGATTGGCAGAGGGATGCAATACACAGATAATGGTGACATTATTATAGTGGCTGATGGGATTTATTATGGGCAAGATAATCTTGAATTAAATTTTGACGAAGATTTAACGCTTAAAAGTGCTAATGGGCCGAACGAATGTATCCTTGATTTTTATGATATAAGTGGCTGGGACTTTAATAATGATGTTAATACTTTGATCAGTGGTTTTTCTATCAAAGGAATTACTCAGCAGGATGATATTTATGTGATAAATCAAAGCAGGGTTGAATTTAAAAAGTGTATTTTTACATATAACACGCTGGGAAACGATAAATCCCTCATACTCTGCGATAATTATGCTTTTGTTAAGCTTAATAATTGTGTTTTTAAAAATAACCTTGTTGGAGAAAACGGGCTTATAAGATTGACAGGACAAGCTTGTCTTGAAGTTTATGATAGCGAAATAATTGAAAATACGGGCTATCAAAATTTTTGCGCTGTTTTTTGTACTGATGAATCTGATGCAACTATAATAAACACATCCATAAATAGTAACTGGATTTATGGAAATAGTGGAAATGTAACTGGAATAACATGTAAAAATAACTCCAACGTAGCAGTGGATAACTGTGAAATTAAGGAAAATTATGGAGAACGTGTAACAGGTATTTACTTTTCGGATTCGGCACAGATGCTTGTAAAAAATAGTGAAATATCCGGGAACTCAGGGCAAGAATTAGCACGGGGGCTTTATGGAGAAGGCGATTTTTCTAAAAGCAAAGTTGAGAATTGTATTATAAGTGGCAACACTACTGTGGGAATCATTGTTAGTGATTGTAATTCTTTAGAAGTGACAAATTGTCTCATTTCAAACCACTTTTATAATGGTGTTTTCATAGGCTCTAACGTTAGTACAGCCAAAATTAAAAATTGTACCATTGTGAATAACAGAAATGGTTGGGCTATAGATAGCCGGAATCATTTTACCTATGTGGAAAATTGCATTATTAAAGACAATGGTAATAATCAAATAAATGGGGGAGATATAATTGTTAGCTATAGTGATATCTCAGATGATACCGATCATATCTGGCCTGGGGTTGGTAATATAAATGCTGATCCTTTGTTTGCTGATGCTAATAATAGTGATTACCATTTGCTGTCACAGGCCGGCAGATGGGATTCAGCTGATGAGCTGTGGGTCAGGGACGACGTCAGCAGTCCATGTATTGCCAGCGGCGACCCGGCTGATTGGATCGGCGATGAGCCAGCAGGCAACGGTGGCAGGATAAATATGGGATATTTCGGCGGGACATCACAGGCGAGCAAAGCCGATTACTGTGTTGGTGTTATGCCAGGCGATGTTAACCGTGACTGCCTGGTGAACTTTATTGATTTTGCGTTGATGACTTCAGATTGGCTCGGTTCGACTATCGAACAGCCTTAGGATGTGGTATTTGTGGTAAAGACAGTTTTAATTCTTAGTGAATGGGCTGGGCGAGTAGCTTAGCCCATTTTTATTGCAGCTTCCACTCGTAAAGCTTGATAACGCAGATCGAGAGATTTGCTTAGTTGGTAGATAAAAATATTTTTTAAAACATTATTTTAAGTGGCGTTATTGGTGATTTTTTAAAAAATTAAAAAAAAGACCGATAAAAAATAAAACAAAATGGCTGAGTTGTTGTATCTTAATGTATAAAGGCTTGGTTTGAACTACCTGTTTCGTCCAATTTGAAGGTTGTCAGATAACTTTCATGTAGATTTTTTCACAGCTGATGTGACTGTGGTCCGTGATGTTTTGTAAATTTGAAAGAGTAAAAATGAGAAAAAAGATTTTTTCACGAATAGTTGTTATTTCTTTTCTTTGTTTTGTGTTACTTGGCAGTGGTTGCCAATTCCAAAAAGCAAGTTGCGCTGTTCAAGAGCCATGGAAGTTCGTAGTTACCGGAGACAGTCGTGGTGGGGACAATGGCGTAAATACTGTAGTCCTGAAAGAACTTGCCGCAGAGATCGCAAATATTAATCCGGAATTTGTTTTGTTTCCCGGCGATCTTGTCAATGGCTACAACAGCCAGGAGGAACTGGAAAGTCAGCTGAAAACATGGCGGCAGGCGATGGCGCCCATCTATGACGCTGGTATTAAAGTCTATCCTGTTCGCGGCAATCATGACCTGGGCAAACCAAAGGCAAGAGAGGCTTGGAACAAGTTTTTTGATTATTTGCCTGATAACGGCCCGGAAGATGAAACAAATGTGACATATGCAGTTACTCATCGAAATTCGTTAATTATCGCCTTGGATCAGTATGTCAATTCGAAAAAAATAAACATCCCATGGATCAATGCTCAATTCGAAATGAATACTGAGCCGCACGTATTTGTTTTTGGTCATGAGCCAGCTTTTAAAGCCCAGCACGGAGATTGCCTTGGCAGTTTTCCGGAATCACGCAACGCTCTTTTAAAGAGCATTGAAGAAGAAGGTGGTCGAACATATTTCTGTGGGCATGACCATTTCTATGCTCATGCATCCGCGGATAATGATGGTGATCCAGAAAATGACATTCATCAGTTTCTCGTTGGTACTGCAGGGGCGCCGCTTCGTGATTGGGTGCCGTTGTACGATGGTGATAACGGCGGCTACAAAATTGAAAGTATCAAATACACAAAACAGTATGGATATGTTCTTGTAGTGGTTGATGGCCTTGATGTGACAATGACCTGGATGGAGCGAGTCGGCAAAGATAAGTACGAACCTGTCGAGGTCTGGAGTTACACAGCTGCATCAGTTCCGGCAAAATAATATTGTTGCTTTTATTGCAGTTTCCACTCGTAGGCGCGGTAGAGAATATCAAGATATTCACTTAGCTTGTCCACCTGCCCCTGGAGTTTAAGTAGTTTCTTGTGGTCAGTGTAGACTTCTTCGAGAGTGAATTTTTCTTTTTTGGATTCTATTTTCACTTCAGTCTCTTCGATAGCAGATTCTATTTTTTTTGCGGGCCAGGTATTGAATTTTTTCAGCTCCACAGGCGCCGGGCCTTTTACGGAATCTTTTTTTGGTCTTTTTGGTTTAGTTTTTGTAGAGGCGCTTTTGCTTTGTTTCTGCGAGTCGCGGTTTTCAAGTATCTCTCTATATCTGCTGAATGAGCCGTTAATGATCTCGTATTGACCAATGGCTTTTTTGCCTGTCTTATCGGCGCCGATAACGAGTAGCTTATCCGCAACGCGGTCGATAAAGAATCGGTCATGGCTTACGACGATAACAGTGCCGGTATAATTTCGCAGAGCATTTTCGAGAGCTTCTATGCTGGGGATATCGAGGTGGTTTGTGGGCTCATCGAGGAGGAGTATTTCGGGTTTTGTCAGGACGAGTTTGCACAGAGCAAGGCGGTTTCTTTCTCCGCCGGAGAGGTCACCGACTTTTTTGAAGACGTCATTTTTTGAGAACAGGAATCGACCTAATGCAGAGCGGGCTTTTTCGATGCTCATATCAGAGGCAGCCGAGCGGGCTTCATCGATGACATCGTTTTCGTCGTTAAGCTCTAAGCCGGACTGGTCGAGATAGCCTATTGTCATGTTCTTTTTAATTTTTATATCGCCTTTGGTGGGCGGTTCTTTTTCGAGGATTATTTTCAGCAGTGTTGTTTTACCAGTGCCGTTCGGGCCAATGATAGCTAACTTTTGACCGGTGTAGAGTTCCAGACGGAGATCTTCAAAGAGTGTTATATTGTCGAATTTTTTTGTTATTTTGCGACAGTTGATTATGATATCTGTTCGTTGGCCTTTATCTT
>JAGLTN010000513.1 GCA_023135255.1 Planctomycetota bacterium | reverse complement strand
AAGGCGACATTCAACAATACGTTGATTACTATTACTGACCCCGATGGTAATACTATATGTGGTGCTTCTTCAGGCTGTGTTGGTTTCAAAGGCTCTCGTAAGAGTACCCCGTTTGCCGCTCAGCAGGCAGCTCAGAGATGTGCTACCAATGCGATGCGTAATGGTGTTCGTGAAGTGGAAATTCGCGTAAAAGGTCCTGGTTCCGGTCGTGAATCTGCGATCTCTGCTTTACAGCAGGCGGGTTTGAGGATTTCTTCTATTGAAGATGTTACTCCTTTGCCGCATAATGGTTGTCGTCCGCCAAAGAGAAGACGAGTATAAAAAAAACTTTATTGGAGATATATAGAACAGATGGGACGTTATTTAGGTTCATCTTGTAAGCTTTGCCGTCGTGAAGGTGTAAAGCTGATGCTCAAGGGTCTTAGGTGTGAAACAGCTAAGTGCCCGGTTGAGAAAAAACAACGTAATCTTGCACCTGGTATGCATGGCTGGCGAAGAGGCAGACAAAGTGACTATGGTGTTCGTTTACGCGAAAAACAGAAAATTAAACGTTATTATGGTTTGCTCAATGATCAGTTTATGGGTTATTTCCATAAGGCTGAACGCATGAGAGGCAATACTGGTGAGAACCTGCTTCAGTTGCTTGAGCGTCGTCTTGATAATGTTGTCTACAAACTGAACTTCGCGTCTTCTCGCAAGGCAGCAAGGCAGCTTATAAATCATGGACATGTCCATGTTGATGGTCGTAAGGTAGACATCAGTGATTTTACTACTAAAGTTGGTAATAAGATAACTCTGAAGAACTCTGGTAAAAGTAAAAAACAGGTTAAGCAGCAGCTTGAAGCTAATCCCAATTATACAACGCAGGGATGGTTGCAGCTTGACCGCGATAAACCGGAAGCTACTATTGTTGCATTACCTACCAGAGATGATGTGCAGGTGCCGGTAGAAGTGCAGTTGGTTGTTGAATTTTGTTCAAGATAATCTTGAATTGATTTTTGTGTGTGTATTGTATAACGAAATGAATGTCAGATAACCAGATAATTATAAAATCGGTTATAGGAGGCTTATATGCGAGTTACATGGCGTGGTTTGGAACTGCCGACCAGTGTTGAACAGGACAAGGCAATATCGTGTGAAGATTATGGTAAGTTTTACATCGAGCCTTTCGAACGTGGTTTTGGTACTACAATCGGAAATAGTTTGAGGCGTGTTTTGCTGTCTTCTCTTGAAGGTAGTGCCGTTTCGTCAATCAAAATAGCAGGTATTGGTCATGAGTTTACATCTATCAAGGGAGTTATGGAAGATGTAACTAGCATAATCCTGAATGTAAAGAGCCTTGTTGTAAAACTCAACAGTGCAGAGCCTAAGATGATGAAGGTCGTTGCTAAGAAGGCTGGCGTCGTAACAGCTGCTGATATCGAGGCAGATCCTGCGATCGAAGTGATAAACAAGGATCTGGTATTGGCGACGCTTACTAAAGGTGCTAAATTTGAAATGGAAATGGTCGTTGAGAATGGTCGCGGTTATATGCCGGCTTCTGAAAGAATAAATAATTCTGACAGATTCGAGCAGGAAATTGGCAATGTAGTTGTAGATAGTATCTTTTCTCCTGTTACAAGAGTAAGATATAACACCGAGAACACTCGAGTAGGTCAGAAAACAAATTATGACAGGCTGATTATCGAGATATGGACAGATGGAACGGTTACTCCGGAGATGGCTTTGGTTGAAGCGGCAAAAATCCTGCGTAAACACATCAATCCATTCGTTCAATATTTTGAGATTGGCAATAAAACCGTCACAGAGCAGTTTGAAGAAGAAGCACCAGAAGAAAAGGTTGACGAAGAGTTGGCTCAGAAGCTCAGTATTTCTATTCAGGAGTTGGAGTTTTCAGTACGGTCAGGCAATTGTCTTGAGTCTGCTAAAATCGAAACTGTCGGTCAGCTTGTCAAAATGACCGAGGCTGGACTGCTCAGGATAAGAAGTTTTGGTAAAACCAGTCTTAGAGAAATAAGAAGAAAACTTGCGGACATTGGTTTGTCATTGGGTATGACAGATATAGATAATTAAGTTTAGAATTTAAGTAGTACCAGATTATAAGGGTATAAAAATATGCGTCATAGAGTAGCAGGACGTCGGTTAGGCAGAGACAGTGAGCACCGTTTGGCAATGCGCCGTAATATGGTTGCGTCACTTTTTGAACACGAAACTATTTCGACTACGATTGAAAAAGCCAAAGAAGTTAAGCCTTTCGCTGAAAAGCTTATTACACTTGCTAAAAAGGGTGACTTAGCTTCCAGACGTAGAGCCATTGCTTTACTTGGTGATCGTTCGATGGTTGTTGAAGAAGATGGTGACTTTGTCAAGAAAGGTTCTGTTATAAGCAAGCTCTTTAGTGAGTTGGGGCCTCGTTATCTTGACAGAAATGGTGGCTATACGAGGATTATTCGTCTTGCGATGAGAAGACTTGGTGACAATGGTCAGCTCGTACTTCTTCAGCTTCTTGGTTCAGATGAAAAGGTAGAGAAAACCAAAAAAGCCAAGAAGGCCAAGAAGAAAGTCGAAGCTGTAGTTGAAGAAGAGCCTGTTGAAGTTGTTGAAGAACAACCTCAGGAGACACCTGATGAGCAAGATCAGCCTGAGCAGACAGAAGAAGTTGCCGAAACTGCCAAAGACGTTCAAGACGAATCAAAACAGTAAGTTTTGAGGAAATCTGATTTAATGAATACTAAAGACGACTGTATTTTCTGTAAGATAGTAGCGAGTGAAATACCATCTGTGAAAGTTTACGAGGATTCAGTTGTCTTGGCTTTTATGGATATAGGTCCTATCAGTGATGGCCACACACTCGTAATTCCCAAAGAACACGTTGAAAAATTAGATCAATGCCGCCCGGAACTGATGGCACAGGTTGGTCAGGCTGTTGTAAAAGTTGCAAATGCTGTTTCCAAAGCGATACCTTCAGATGGCTATAACGTTTTGTGTAACAATGGCATATCTGCTGGTCAGCTTGTCGATCATATGCACTTTCATATAATACCACGCAATACCGATGATGGTGTGTTTAATCGTTGGCCTGCTTATGAGTATCCACAGGGAAAAGCTCAGAAGTTAGCTGAGAAGATTAAGGAATATTTATAATTTTTTTTAAAAACACTTGCTACTGCGAATTTTTGTGATAGCATTATAAATCTTGATCGCGGGGTAGAGCAGTCCGGTTAGCTCAGCTGGCTCATAACCAGCAGGTCGCAGGTTCGAATCCTGCCCCCGCAACAAGGAAATGAAAAGTGTAAAGCGAAAATATGAGATTATTTTTTGTTTTTCGTTTTGAGTTTTGCGCTTTTAGGCCAGGGTAGCTCAGTTGGTTAGAGCACAGGATTCATAAACCTGAGGTCGTGAGTTCAAATCTCACCCCTGGTACGTACAAAATTTTGGGGGCGTAGCTCAGCTGGTTAGAGCGTCTGCCTGTCACGCAGAAGGCCGAGGGTTCGAGTCCCTTCGTCCCCGCCACTTTTTTAGCAAGGCTTGTCATTACTTGAATTGAGTGACAGGCCTTTTTTGTGCCATGACCTATTTTGTA
>JAGLTN010000512.1 GCA_023135255.1 Planctomycetota bacterium | reverse complement strand
CTCATCCTTCGCCGATAGACTATGCTCACTTTACCACATCAAGTACATATAAACCCGGCGGGCCAAGAGGCGGGCTTATCCTGATGGGCAAAGATTACGACAAACCATTTACTGCAAACGGTAAAAAAACCACACTGTACAAACGTATACAAAAGGCTACATTCCCAGGAGTACAGGGTACGCCTTACATGAACCATATCGCTGCTAAAGCTATATTTTTCAAAGAAACTCTTACTGACAGTTATAAACAAAGACAATTTAAAGTTATAAAAAATGCTAAAAGACTTTCACAGAATTTTGTCAACGCTGGTTATGATGTTATCACAGGCGGTACTGATAACCACATGGTTTTGATAAACGTTTCTAATTCAATTCCTGCGATGACCGGTATCATCGCTCAGCGAGTACTGGAAGAGTGCGGCATAATTATAAATATGAACGCCCTGCCTTATGACACAAGACCAATGTCTGTCACAAGCGGGATGAGACTCGGGACGCCTATCGTCACAAAGAACAATATGGAAGATACACAGATGGACGCCATATTTGAAATGATAAATATAGCGTTAAACAACACTGTAATATTAGACGAAAAGAACTACAAGGTAGATCCATCGGTCAAAAAGCAGACACTTGAAAATGTTGCTATGCTTTGCAATAAGTTTTCGATTATCTGATTTGTATAATAAATATAACTAAAATAAAAGCAGTATGCCTATAGTCTTGTTTCGGGATATAAAAAGTGGACCAGAAAAAAAACTTTAAGTTAGTAGTGACAATACCGGCTTACAATGAAGCCGCTACGGTAGGACAGGTCATAAACAGCATCCCCCAACAAATCGAGGGAATTGACTGCATCGATGTCGTAGTCATCAATGACGGCAGCGAAGATGAAACTGAAAAAGCAGCTTCCGAGGCGGGCGCTAAGGTCGTCACTTTCACCCATAACAAGGGCTTAGGTGCAGCTTTTGGCCAGGGTTTTAAGTCCGCATTAGCTCTCGGCGCTGATATTATTGTTAATATAGATGCTGACGGACAATTCAACACGGACGATATCCCAAAACTCATTAAGCCTATAATCCAAGGCCAGGCAGACATGGTTACCGCCAGCAGATTCGCTGACAAAAATCTCATCCCAGACATGCCCTGGATAAAAAAATGGGGCAACTTCCGCGTCGCTAACATTGTTAATAACCTCACCGGGCAAAAACTCCATGATGTCTCTTGCGGTTTTCGAGCATACAGCAGAGACGCTGCCCTTAGAGCTACGCTTCTCGGCGGGCATACATATACTCATGAAATTATTCTCGAACTGGCTTTTAGAGGCTTAAAGATTATTGAAGTGCCCGTGGAAGTTATCGGTGTTCGTAAAGTCGGTAAAAGCAAAGTTGCATCAAACCTCTGGAAGTATGGATGGAACAGCCTGATTATAATGCTTCGCGCCTTTAGAGATTACAGACCTATGAAAGTTTTCGGCGGAATCAGTCTTTTTTTTCTGATTCTCGCTATTATTACTGGTCTGTTTGTTTCTATACACTTTCTAACAACCGGAGCTTTCAGACCTTATACTTTCGTCGCCTTTTTTACTGGTGCTTTTGCTTTTATTGCCCTTATTTGCTATATTACTGCTTTGCTTGCCGGAATGTTAAACAGGCTGAGAATACTCCAGGATGAACAGCTGTTTCTGCTTAGAAAACAGGAATACGATAAAGAAAAATAAACTATTAAAAATGCTCAGATGAATATGGCAAAAAACAAAAGAAACACTTCCAAAATTCCGCTTATACAGGTGGATATTACCGAAAAAACTGAACTCGAATTAAACTCTGCAATCACAAACCTTAAACGTTTTGACTATATGATAGTACCAGCCTTGGCCTTCATCGCCGCTGTATGGGCTTTCTTTCATGTCGGTACTTCTATAGAATGGGACGACCTGCTGTACATGAATCTCTCTCAGTATACAACAAAACAGGGTTGGGTTCTCAACCGCTATGGCCATATTTATTTGCAGAAATTTTTTATGTTCCTGCTGAATGATTCTATCGCCGGCGCAAAAGCTTACTGGTGCTTTTTGTTCTTTTCAACTTCGCTGTTAGTTTACTATTGCGCTAAACTCATATCAGATAAAAAAAGTTACTTCGTTGCAGCGATATCAATGATATTTTTCATCGCCCAGCCTCTTTTTGCACGCTATGCCGGTTGTACTTTCGCCGATGCAACAGTAATGTTTCTCGCAATGCTCGGCACGTTCATATATCTTGCATTCCTCTGCGAAGATTCAAAACATCGCAACTGGTTCATTCTTTTTCTTGGTATGATCTTTCTCTGGGCGGTAAAGTCAAAAGAAACAGGAATCTGCCTGGCACCGCTTTTCCTCTCACTCGGCCAGGACAGCTCAGGCTCCAGAAGTTTAAAAAGATTCATAACAGAAGCAAAATTCGCGATCATCGGCGTCTTTTCAGCTTACTTAATTTTAATGCTATGCGACCTTGCATTCATGGGGGACTTTTTCTTCTCATTAAGACCATCAAGCTGGCAAGGCGTATTAGGGTTTAATTTCCGCACACACCCCAAAGACAAGCCCATGACCTCATGGTATAGCTACATTTCTTCTTTGGCGTTATTCGGCCCATTTTTACTGTATATAATCGCAGGTTCTAAACTTCCAGGAAAAGACCCGACAGGTAAAAAAGCTTTCGCATGGCTTGTGCCTTTGGTTGTATTGTTCTTCCTCGGCTTTATAAGAGGCAGATGGCATATCGTTCCAAGGTATATCGCACCGATCATTCCCGGTGTCTGTGTATGGGCGGGGCAGTTTTTCGCTTTCGACTTAAAAGGCAAAAAGTTCTTTGCCAAGGCAAATATCGCAATCCCCAAAAAACTTATCGCAGCTGGCTTAACAATCGTTGCTTTCATAATACTATTAATAATTATGAGCAAAGTCCCATACTGCGTCAAAACATTCCGTGTTAAGGATGCAGCAAAATTTTACGCGGTAGCAATAATGCCTTTCGCTGTCACATTGTTATTAATAGTATCCGTGCTTTCTAAAAAGAGAGCTTTCGCAGCATGGTTCTTTACCATATTGGCATTTTTTATGTTAATTTATTTTCCACTAACCCAGGGCTTTAAATCGCTGAAAAATGAAGATGTTAAGCGTTCAAGTGAGTGGCGATATCAGCCTTACAAAACCTTTGCTGACCAGCTGAGGTTTGATAAAAACGTAAAAATACTCGTCTCCAAAGACCTGCACAAACGATCGTGGATGCTTGGCAGAGATGACAGGTCGCACTGCTGGATGTTTAATATTTTCTTTAACCAGGAATTTGAATATAATCAGTTTATCGATGCTGAATTCGATGACATCACAACTGCCAACTATACATTTGCGTT
>JAGLTN010000511.1 GCA_023135255.1 Planctomycetota bacterium | reverse complement strand
GATGAAAATCAGCTATGTTACAATACGCGGGCTAAAATTCCTCGGCAATCCCTCGTCAAACAATTGGCACGCTTGCGTTGAGCGCATAGGCAAAGACCTTGATGATCTGCTAATCACACAGTGTATGTTTGTGGGGAACCCAGATACCTTAGACATCTATTGTGCAGCCCTTGCGACCGGCGATAGGTTTGTAGTTGATCATTGCGTTTTCTATAATTGTCATGCTTCTACTGTTTATTGGGACGGCCTTGAAGGTGTCGGTGGTAAAGGTTGCGCGATGAGATACTGTATTGTCGATGTTCAGATTAGATAATGTTGTTCAGTTGGGTCGCAGTTTTGAAAATAACGAAGACCTTGACCCACGGCACAGGTCCGTGGGCTGCTATGAGGTCATTTGTCAACGGTTATAATTTGCTTTTATTATAACATTTTTTGATGTACCTTTCTTATTAAATTTACTTATTCGGCTCAGTCTGCTATTCGTGCTCGAAGCACAGGTTAATGATCCATTCTTTTTCGCGTGAATGCTACAATCTAAACATCGTACCTTAGTACAAGCCCGCACACGTAGTCATTCAGGCGGATAAGAGCCTTGAAGTATTTTTATTCAATAAATTTCAAATTTAAGTTTTAATATCCTGGAACAAAGGGTTTATTGTCGCATGACATTTTCCACAGATGTATAGTTAATTTTCTGGCCATTGCGGTTATGGCTTTATTTTTCTGGCCTGTGTTGGATAATATTCGTTTATATGTCCTTAATGCCAATGGATCTTTTCTTATCCATGTCCATGAAGCTTCAATAAGATTAGATCTGAATACAGGTCTTCCGGTTTTGCTTATTGGTCCATCTCTCAGAGTTTGTCCAGATTGTTTTACAGTAGGAGCCAGGCCGAGGTATTTTGATATTTGTGTTGAGTTTTTAAATCTTTTCGGGTTAAAGATTTCGGTTGCGAATTGTCTTGCTATAGTGGGTCCTATTCCTGGATGAGTCTGGAGTAATTTTACTTTTTTGCCGATATGGTTTTTTGCGAAATGTTGTTTTGTTTCGCTTTCGAGTTTTGAAACCTGCGCTTTTATGAAGTGCAATTGTTCCAGCAGTAAATCGAGACAATATCTTAATTGTTTTGAGATGATTATTCTTGCGAGTTTTTCAACGGCTATGTTTGACCAGCAGGAAAGTCCCTGCGGCTGAGGTATGCCATGCTGAAGCAGAAAGCTTTTTATCTGTAGTTTTACTCGTCTTTGTTTTTCTATTAAAATTTGTCTCATTCTTGCCAACTGCCGATGGGCTTCCTGTTTTATGGTGGGAATAATTACATATTTGAGCATTCCTTTTGCGGCGTATTTTGCGAGTTTTCTGCAATCGATTGAATCAGTTTTGCTTTGCACTGCGGCTTGGCGAGGAGTCATTGATGGTGCAGCAATTTTGATGGGGAGTTTGTTTTGCAGCAGTAGGCGGGCGAGTGAATAACCTGTTGGGCCAGCTTCGTAGACGATCAGCTTTATTGCGGGAGTGAATCTTTGGAGTATTTGGAGAGTCTTTTGGTTATCCGCAGGTGCGACAAAGTTGATAGCGGGGGCATCGTTTAGCCAGAATGCGATATGGTATGATTTTTTGTGGACGTCGATGCCGATGTATAATTCATCGTCAGCGGTTAGATTAATTGTCTTGAGCCATTTTTGTTTGTTTGATAATCTTGTTTCCATAGGTCATCCTTTCAAATAAAGTTAACATTTGTGTTTTTTGAACTTCACAAATTATAACCGTTTGATGGATGACCTACATATTATCTAAACGGACGATACCATCTTTTCGATACCCTGCCTTTATGGCAGAGTGATTCGCTTCTGTTGTGATTATTGGCAGAGGCAGCGGGAAATCATAAAAGCCTGTAACTTGTCGCCAAAACAGCAGTTATATCACAAGAGGCGATTCGGTCATTATCTGGCATACTATTTGCTCATATATTATTCGTTATGGCCAGCGGTTTAACAAAAACTGATTTTAACGTCTTAGCCAGCCAATTGAGCTGGGCGTGGCCTGTTGCGCTTCGGGATATATTCACGCCCCGCGGCGTCGGTCTGTTAGTCGCTAACGAAGCTGACGAGTTTGTAAATATTATGGAGCAAAAAAGGATCCACGCAACGATAATCGACATGGACCACGACAGAGCCAAGGCGTTGACGACAATAAAAATTATCAGGATGTCCCAGCCTTTCATGCCTTGTTTTTTGCTCGCGCAGCACGCCTGCGAGGGTATCCTTGAAAAGGCTCTTGAGCTTGAAGTTTTCAGTGTAATAGATAAACCTGTTGACCTGGAAATTTTACAGAACCAGTTGAACAGATTGTTTATCAGGAAATATAACAGCGATATCTTCGCGTAATCGATAAGAAAATAATTTTTTGAAAGGAGTAAGACTAAATGAAGATCAGACCATTGGCGGATAAAGTTCTTGTAAAACGTTTAGAAGCAAAAACCATCACTGACGGCGGAATCGTACTGCCCGACAGCGCAAAAGAAAAACCGCAGCAGGGTAAAATTATCAGCGTCGGTAATGGAAAAATTTTAGATGACGGCAGTGTAAGAAAGATGCAGGTCAAAAAAGGCGACCTCGTACTGTTTACAAGTTACGCCGGAACAGATGTTGAGATTGACAGCGCTGAATACCTGATTATGAGCGAATCAGATATCATGGCAGTAATCGAAAAATAAGAAATATAAATTTAATAGAAGGAGTACGTAAGATATGGCAGCTAAAAAAATAGCTTTTGGTACCGACGCACGCCAGTTCATTCTGCAGGGTGTTGAAAAGCTCGCTAAGGCAGTGAAGATAACCCTTGGTCCGTGCGGAAGAAATGTGGTACTGGAAAAATCATTCGGTTCCCCGACTGTTACCAAAGATGGTGTTACGGTAGCAAAGGAAATTGAGTTGGAAGATTCTTATGAGAATATGGGAGCGCAGATGGTGAAAGAGGTCGCCTCCAAGACATCGACAGTAGCCGGCGATGGGACAACGACGGCAACAATTCTGGCGGAAAGTATCTTTGTCGAGGGTCTTAAAAATATCACCGCAGGCGCCAATCCGATGCAGGTAAAGCGTGGTATCGACAAGGCGGTCGAGAAGATCGTAGAAGAATTACAAAAAATGAGTATCAGCGTCGATTCGAGTAAACAGATCGAACAGGTCGCAACGTGTTCTGCCAATCAGGATAGCGAAATCGGCAAAAAGATGGCAGAAGCCATGAATAAGGTCGGCAAAGACGGCGTCATTACCGTAGAGGAAGGGCAATCTTTAGAGACTACCGTTGATCTGGTCGAAGGTATGCAGTTCGATAAAGGCTACAT
>JAGLTN010000510.1 GCA_023135255.1 Planctomycetota bacterium | reverse complement strand
GTTGCTGCGAGGATGGACAGCCGAATTATTCTTGACCAAAATGGTGCTGAGACTTTGCTTGGTCAGGGTGACATGTTGTTCCTCAAACCCGGAACCAGCGATCTTGTTCGTGCCCAGGGTACGTTTCTGGATGACAAGGAGATCGGCAGGATCGTCAAGTATCTTAAGGATATTGCTGAGCCTCAATTCCATTCGGAGCTTACTCAGCTTGGCAGGATAGACACAGCGGGTATGCCTAAGGATAAATTGTTTGACCAGTCGGTTCGGTTAGTGCTTGAGACTAAGAGGGGCAGTGTTTCCTTATTGCAGAGGAAATTGGCTATTGGTTATGCCCGGGCGTCGCGTATAATAGAGGCGATGGCGGCGGCTGGTATATTGGGTGAGTATAAGGGCAGCCAGGCTCGCGAGGTTATGATGACAGTGGGTGAGTATGAGAGCATATGCGACCGGATGACTAAGGATGAGGCAGCTGGTTATGCTGACATGGCTGATGATGACGAGGCAGAAGAATCGGCTGAGCCTACTTTTGTTAATGAGGGACAGAAAGAATATCTTTCGGTCGACAGCGATGACGATGAGGAAGAATATGAAGAAGATGACGAGGATTGAGTTTGGTTTTTTGGTTTAATCGTTTAGGAAAATTATCGCAGTGATGGTGTTATGAAAGAGATGGGCAAAATAGTGACGGTCGGACTTTCGCCGGCGTGGGATGTGGTTTGTGAGGTGGAGGGTATCGACTGGGGCGAACATAACAAGATCAGATGCAGGATAGACAGACCTGCGGGTAAGGCGTTGAATATCAGCAGGGCACTTTGCTGGATGGGGGTCGGCAGTATTGCAGCGGGGCTTTGGGGCAGCGATGATTATGACAGGATGCTGAAAGTTATTGCCCCTATGCAGAAGCTTGTTAAGATCAAATTTACCAAGGCTTTGGGGCCGACGAGAGAGAATATTAATATTGTTGACCTTTGTAATAATCGTGATATGCATCTTCGCAGCAGTAGTGAGTTGGCGACGAAGAAATCTCTGGCGCAGCTTAAGGCTGACATTAGTGAGATGGTGAAGAAGGGCAGAGTTTTTGTATTTTCGGGATCCATGCCTGATGAGTTTTTTGGTCAGATCAGAGGGATAATAGATATTTGCAGGCAAAGGGGAGCTAAGCTGGTTATTGATACTTCCGGCGAGGCGATGAAGAATATAGTTCGTAAGGGTGGGCTTTGGCTGCGGAGCGGCAATGTCCAGGAGCTGCGGGAGCTTGTTGGTTGGAAAGTTGCCGATAGTGTTAAGGGGGTTGTCGAGGCGGGGCGGAGTTTGCTGGAACGGGCGGAGATGGTTTTGATAAGCAGAGGTGAAAAGGGCGCGGTATTGGTGACGAGAGATGGATGTTGGAAGGGGTGTTTTGTCGGTGACAAGAGAGATGTTTTTTCTACGGTTGGTTGCGGAGATTATTTGTTGGCGGGATTTTTGAAAGGATTTAAGGACAGCGGCAGGGCGGATTCGGCATTGAAAGCAGCTATACAGGCTTCGACTGGTCGGGTATGGCGGCTGGATGAGCGTCAAAGCTGGGAATATGTTCAGCGGGATGTTAAGGTTGTTATTGAAAAGGTATAAGTCTACCCTTGAAGGCTAGTAAATGTCCGCGAATAAAGTTGTAACTTGTTGTTTTTGAATTATTTACCCGCGGATAAACG
>JAGLTN010000051.1 GCA_023135255.1 Planctomycetota bacterium | reverse complement strand
ACACATATCAAGCCCGTAGCGGTCATAAAAATGTACAAATTTGTGCAAAAGACGATGTTTGATTCTGTTGCCCAGGATTTTATTCGGATTTTCCCCGCCTGCAACTGTCGCGTAACTTAACCTCATGCAACTGTCCCACATCTTCATTTTAGCGAAGTAATCCTCTTTTACTGTGTCATAAAGGTAGAAACAATGGCAGGTCGGGCAAATCCTCGTGCAGGCCTGACATTCGATACAATTTCTCGCTTCGTTGTCAAAAACGTCGCTTTCCTGGCCGGCTTCGACAATTTGCTTAAGGGTGGATTCGAATTTAAGATCGCGGTTATTCTCCTCGAGCTGAGTTTTTACCGCAGCCCTGTTCGTATCACGCTCAGACAATAAAGTATCGGGAACCTCACCGAAAATTTGTGAATGATTTGTCAAAAAATCCTTGCCCTTTTGAGAACCGGATTCGATGATAAAGCCGTCCCTTATTTTTGAAACATTCAGATCGAAACCCTTATCAGCAAAACCTTGTCCCCCGAAAATGCTGCAAAAACAAGTTTCCCCAGATTCAGAACAATCGGTGGAGATAATGAACATGCTTTCACGTCGCTTGAGATAAAACTGGTCTTTGAAGTCTTCCTCTGCGAAAACTTTATCCAGAATTTCTATCGAACGCAAATCACATTCCTTTAGCCCAAATACTGCGAACGGCTTTATACCGTCAGATTCAAGCTCTTTTGGATAGGTTGCGGCCAATTCCCGCATGGGAAAAAGAAATTCCTTTATCGGCGTACAGGGACGTATGGCGTTAAATTCCACAGAAATCTTCCCGGACAGGTCGTATATATTATACGTATAGTGCTCTTCGTTTTTTGAGGGAACATAAAGCGGGAGCTTTTCGGCAACAACATCCAAAAACGTTTGTAATTTACTTATAAAAACGGTTTCCATTTTTTCTCACCAAAACCTGGTTCTGTTTAGCTACCTAGCTCGACGGGATATAATACGGCAAGCGAGCAAGGTCCATTGCGATATCAATAGTAATAACCTTTACTTTTTTGGGCACGTTGATACGACAGGGTGAAAAATTCAAAATGCCCTTTATGCCCATTTCAACAAGCCTATCTGCTACCTCTTGCGCCGCCTTACGTGGAACGGCAATAATACCAAGGTCAATTTTTTGCCTTTTTATCAGGGACAGTTTTGAGACATCTTTAATACTAATATTTTCAATCTTTTGTCCAATCTTTTGGGGGTTATTGTCGAAAACAGCGGTAATTTCAAAACCATAAATCTTAAAACCGGGATAAGCAAGAATGACTGCACCAAGGTTACCGGCACCTACTAAAACAGCTTTATGGCTTACATGGAGATTGAGAATTTTTTTGATTTGCGTTGAAAGTTTTTTAACTTTGTAGCCGACTCCTGGTGTTCCGAAAGCCCCAAAGTATGAAAAATCCTTTCTTATTTGCCAGGGATGAACACCGAAAAAATCAGCCAATTCCTGGCTGGAAATGGTCTCCTGGGACTTCTCTAACGAGAGCAACAAGCCCCTGAGATACATTGGCAAACGCCAAACCGCCTCATCTGGAATCTTGCGATAACGCATAAATCACCTTAAATTAATTTACGCCTGTGTTCACAACTATTTCAACTTGTGTTTACGTTCACAGATTAAAGCTAAATCAGCAATACACTGTTGTTCTGGAATTGTCAAGAAAAAAACATCCCTGAATAAAAAAAAATTTGGGGGGTGTCATTTTGCGTATTATTTGCTGAAAAAAAAGAAGATGTTTTTTGTCACCCCATCTGAAAAGGTGAATTTTAACCGTATACAGTAACTGACTGAAGCAAAAAAATGGAATCCCTCTTTGGCGGATAGCTATTTTATACAGGATTCGGCAATCCCGGCTTAGGTGGGGACAATCTTTGAGGGATGACAAGCGGCAGTCGTATTTGGGTAAAATGTCACACAATTTTTAAGGCTTTTTTGGTAAAGTAAAGCTGAATGTGCATCCAGCCTCCGGGTTATTCTTTACCCATATTCGGCCATGATGCCTCTCAATAACCTGTTTGGCAATTGAAAGCCCCAGACCTGTTCCATCTCTTTCAACTTCTCTGGCATTGTCCGATCTGTAAAATTCATCGAATATTTTTTCAATATCATCCTGAGGTATTCCGATACCTGTATCGCTAACTTCGAACAGAATAGAATCCTGCTGGTCTTTTACATTTATTTTAATTGTGCCGTTCTGTGGGGTATATCTGGCAGCATTAAACAACAGATTCGCGATGGTTTCTTCGATCAAAACCGGCTCTCCGTAGATCTCGTCAATTCCGTCTTCTATATTATAGCCAATTTTAATTTCTTTTCTCGCAGCTCTGTTCTGAACGGCAGCAAGGGCATTGAAAATAGAATTTTTGAGCGGAAA
The DNA here is from genome assembly GCA_023135255.1 of Planctomycetota bacterium. Taxonomy (GTDB): domain Bacteria; phylum Planctomycetota; class Phycisphaerae; order Sedimentisphaerales; family Anaerobacaceae; genus JAGLTN01. Next base: position 8,181 of record JAGLTN010000051.1, on the reverse strand, counting down.
ATACCCCATTTCAAGTGTACCTGTCATTTTCATTCTTGTCAGTTTCAGCAAAGCGGTTATAAAAGCCATGCATTTACCTGCCCTGCGATATGACCTTTCAATCAAGTCCATCTGCTTTTCATTCAACGGCCCCACTATCTTGTCATTGACAATGTTAAGACAGCTCTGGATAGCAGAGAGATGCCCCCTGATATCGTGTGTAAGCCGAAGAACATAATCATTTTTCAAATGGTCTTTTTCTCGAAGCTGAATGTTGGCAATCTCGTACCATTCCTGCTGCTGTTTCAACAAATGTGATATCGAGGTCATTATATATACTACCAGGTACAAGGTAGTCGAAAAAACCAGAAAGGTCGTGCAAACAAACAGACTATTACGGTACAGGTTATAATCGGCAAGCCTTGCCGCTCCATAGTGTGGAATATACTCAAAGTATTCAAGAATCACCAGAGCACCAAAAAATAATACTGCAAGTGTCGCCTGGAAATAACTTTGGCGCCTTGATAGTAAAATGCTTGCAATAATCATATGAAATACGAAATAAAGAAAGACAGGATTTTCGATTCCACCTGAGTAGCGGAGTATGCTGGTTAATGCAATAATATCGGCAGATATTTGAAAAGTGATTATTCGGCTAATTGTTTCATGTGCAGGATTTTTATTATCTGAAGTGATGTGCCGCAGCAAAACAAACAAGGCAACATTATATAAAACCATCGCACCGGCAATAATACTGAGTTCGACTACAGGCAGGGACACATGCAGAATCTTGATAGAAAATAAAACACCCATCCCCAGCACTGCCGTAGCAGCCCATCTTAATCTGATGAGCCAGAACGCTCTTTTAATAAGATTTGTGTCTCGAAGAAGAGTTTTCATCTTTTTATGACTCGTGCAATAGCTCTTTGACCTTAGCCAAAAGCAGCTCTGGCTTCACTGGTTTATCTAAAAAATCTTCCACAGGTAACCATGCCTCATCACCAGCAGCTGGCTTAAAATCAAAACCGGTTTTTTCCTTCGCCGCCGTCACCATCAGAATTGGGATGTGTTTGTATTTGGGATTATCCTTTAATTCTCTCGAGAGCACAAAACCTTCTCTAAGAGTGTTCATCATCACATCCAGGATTATCAGGTCCGGCCCGATTGTTTTTAACTGCTCCAACCCAGCTTCACTGTCTTTGGCTGTGTAGACGCTGTAGCCCTGGTTTTCCAGCACAATTTTCGTTGCTTCTGTAATGTCAGGATCGTCGTCTATGATTAAGATTTTTGCCTGTTCCATTTTTTTCCTCAAATATTACTTCAGATTTCGCCCATAGCGTAAAAAAGCATACGCTTGATTATTAAAGACAATAATATTGAAAACTCAAAGAGTCAAGAGTTTATATTTCTGTTGTTTTAATTATTTTGTCCGCCATCCGTTTAGCACCTCACCTGTACTCCGATGCCCGATATACTCATTTCCTGACACTACACATGCAACATTTCACCAATTTATTGATCATTCGATGTTAATTTTTGCTAAATCCTGCTGAATTTCAGTAATGTTTTTACTAAAATTTGTACTAAACGATTTTCGTGCTTGTTTATAACTATTTGATATTGAAGAGGTTATATTTTCCGAGTTACGTCTTCCTAAACCGAAGGTCGCAGGTTCGAGTTCTGCCGGGCGTAATTTATTTTGGGGCGGTGTCAGTTTATGAGGCGGGCTCTTTTTTGTTTAACTGAAGTTATCACTCCTTCTTTATATCATAGGCCATCAAGACATCGCCGTGGCGGATGTAAAGCCTGCCGTCGAAAATAACCGGGTGTGTCCAGTGTTCTTCCTTACCAAGAGTGACCTCGAATGAACTTACAATGCTGAATTGATTGGGGTCGGCTTTAACGAGAGCGACTTTGCCGGTCTTCTCCGCATAGCAGTAAAGCATATCTTCAGCGTAGAATACCGAACCTTTGCTGTTGTCCCAACTGTGAGTGTACATAGTTTTTCCGGAATCGAAATCCACACACAGCCAATCTCCACGCTGATTGTCAGTCCAGCCTGATCCGTAAAGCATTCCGTCAACAAGAACAACGCCTCCATGGTGATTGTCGAGCTCAAAATTTTTCCAGACGACGGTTGCTGTTTTGCTGTCTTGTGAAATCCTGATCTTTGCACCTCCGTGATTATAGCCGGTGGTAACAAAGAAACAACCGTCTTTATATATCGGTGTGTTTGCTGTCGAACCGGCACCACGTTTTTCACCTTCCGGATTTTTGAAAGATTCCATAGCCAACTTCCAGAGCAACTGACCGTTTTCAGTGTCAATGCCAACCACAGATTCCACCAGGACGGATATAAGCTGTTTTTTGCCTTGGTGTTCTACCATTATCGGAGAGCAGAATGCGACTTTTTCACTAAGCTGCTTTGTTGCCCAGATCAGCTGGCCTGTCTTTTTGTTCAGTGCAACGATAGATGCGTTTGGTCCACCAGCCATGCAAAAAACTTTTTCGCCGTCAATCAGAAGTGAGTCTGCAATGCCCCATGCAGTGGTTTTTCCGCCGTATTTTTCTAAAGTGTTTACAGACCATTTTTTTGCTCCTGTTTCAATGTCGATGCATACAACATCGCCGACTCCGCTCATTATGTAAGCGCAGCTATCATTAATTGTTGGCGTACTTCTCGAACCTGGATAGGACCCTCGCCATTCACCAGCATATGGTTTTTGCCAGATCAGTTTGCCGTCAAGGTCGATCTTGCTGAGCATGCCCTGCTTGTCGATCATGCCGGTAATGTAAATTGCACTATCAGCAATAGAAACGGTTGAGTAGCCTGATCCCATGCCTTCGATGGACCAGAGCATCACTGGGCCATTTTCAGGCCATTGCTTTAGAAGTCCTGTTTCATTCGAAATATTGTCTCGCAACGGCCCATGCCACTGGGGCCAATCTTTTGCAATACCCGATTGCACAAAACCGGTCACAACTGCTATTGCTATCACTAATGTTTGCCTGACCACTGAACAAAATGTCATTAAAATCTCCTGCCAGAATAAACTTTTTTTGTTTCATTGTGAGTAAAAGCCTTCAGTGATTACAAAGAGACCAACTTGTATTACTTGTCCATCAAACCCATATTCAGCTTTATTTTCTTTACACAGCGATATCCTTTTACCAAAATGGTCCAAAACTATCAAGAACTTTACTTTTAAAAGCCTATGGATCAATCCTATCGACACGTTCCGGCTGAATTTAATTCTTGAAAAGGTTTTGATTGATGGTAGAATTCTGGTGTTGTTTTTTAATTGATAGGAAATTTTGGGTGTCGGCTGAGGGTATTGGGCGGTGCTGTGTTTTATTGTAAAAGGGACTTGAAATGAAAATTAGATTTTTGCTGATCGTTGTTTGTTTTGTTACGGCTGTTATGCTTGGTGGATGTGCTGAGCAGGTTAAGCTTTTTAATGGTAAGAACCTTGATGGGTGGAGCAGCTATAGCGGCGATGAGGATGGCGATGTTTGGTCGGTTAAGGATGGCAACATCAATTGTAAGGGCAAGCCTTTCGGGTATCTTCGCAGTGTTGAGGAGTATTCAAATTATAAATTGCATGTCGAGTGGCGATGGGTTGGTGAGCCGACTAATAGCGGTATTTTGCTGCATAGCAATAGTGAAGATAAGATACGCAAAGGTATGGTTTGGCCTATATGTATTGAGGCACAGCTAAAGCATGGGCGTACGGGTGACTTCGTGACGATACAGGATGGTGCGGCGATCACGGTTGACGGGAAACGATATGCATCTGTTGAAGATAAGCCTATTAATGTTATTGCCAGACAAGGCCAAGACAGCGAAAAGCTGGCTGGGCAGTGGAACAGCTATGATATTGTCTGTAAGGATGATACTATTGAGATCGCGGTTAATGGGCAGGTTAAGAACTATGGCACGGAAGCTAGTATGACATCAGGGAACATTTGCTTGCAGGCGGAAGGTTCTGAGATCGAGTTCAGGAATATTACACTTGAGCCATTAAAATAATTAGTTGCAATCTGTCAGCCAGTAGTAAGAAAAAATCGGCAAATCGTTTATGTCGACGATGTCGTCGTGGTTGAGGTCGCCTATTATGTTGCTTGCCTGTTGTTGCCAATTTTGGGCGAGGATCGCGTAGTCGGCGAAATTGACAAAGCTAAGATCGTCGAGGTATGGGCAGAGATCGTCGCATACATTTCCTATGCCATCGCCATCAGAGTCTGTCTGGCGAGGGTTGTAGATAGTTGGGCAATTGTCGAGGTCGTCATTGAGCCCATCGCTGTCAGTATCGATGCAATCTACGGTTTGGTAACTGTAGACGCCGTGCCAGTCGTTCATGCCGTTGATCATATCGTAAACATGAAGATATCCTTGAGAATCGAGTAAGTTTGCAGCATCGTTGCTTCGGCCGCCGCTGCGACAGATTATAATGATCGTATCTGATTTTAGAAGATCGTGGAATGAATTCTGAATAATTTGAGAGTTCCAGGGGTAAAGAAGTGCGCCTGCGACGTGCCCTGTTGGGCCGCAATATTCGGAAAGATCGCGGACGTCAATTAGTATTGCATTCGGGTCCGAGGCGATGAGGGAATTGACATCGGGGACGGAAATATCTATGTGAGCAAAAACGGGCAAACTGAATACCGATAGTAAAACTGTCTGCGAGACAAGTAACGCGATAAAATGTTTTTTCATACCAATTCCAAACGTGCATCTGAATATTATAACCACATCTATACCTGTCCATTATAGCAAAATGGGCTGATAAATTCCAAAAAAAACGTGCAGGATCGGCTTTTAACGCATAACATAGTGTTTTGGTATGAATTATTTTGATAATATTCTTGAAAAATATCGACAAAAATTGTATAATGAATGGGAGAGAGAGGGTTGTTTGCGCAACGCCTCGTAAATGTGTGGTGCATTCATACCGAGTTAAAATTCTAAACTGAGAGAAACTGAGTTGGTGTTTTTTCGTCTGCTCGGTCGGTTTGGCTGGATTAGGTAGTCTTACTTATGAAAGGTAGTACAGAAATGAAATGTTCCAAAAGAAAAATCACTGCTATGATCTTTGCTATTATTTTCTCAGTTGCGGTATGCAGCTGGGGGGGGGTTATGGTTAATGAATTGCCTGGTGGGGAAATAACTGTGTTTATCAGCCCTGCGATGGACGCATCATGCAGTGGGTTTGATTTTGATTTGGTTTATGACATATCCGAGATCGTTTATAATAACAATTACACTTTTTTCGGAACAGGGTGCAATTCTCCAACAGGGATGTTAATAAATAATGATACTGTGAATGGAGTGCTCACCTTTACCACTTCATGGTTAAGTGAAATACAGGGGATGGATTTCCTTCAGATTTCTTTTTTGGTAACGAATCCTGTTGCTGACGGCATATCGGATTTCTTTTTTGAGAATGTAATTATTATAAATTCCAGCGGTACTTCTTTTTATGCAACCGTTCCTGCCGAGGGTAGTGACTTTTTCGATGTCGTTCCCGAGCCTGCGACGGTTTTGCTGCTTGGGCTTGGTGGTATAGTTTTAAAAAGAAAAAATAAGTTGGTTTAGTTTCTACTGCTGTTGCTTGATTTTTTCTATCTTATCGATAAGTTTTTTTGCAGCTATTTGGGCGGTTCTTATCTGGTCTTTTGACATTTGTGATTTCAGGTCTTGTTTTAATTTTTAATTCTGCCCGTTTTTGCGGAATCGTTTTCCTTCTGCCATAGTAAACATCATCCGGCGTTAGATTACCGATGCCTTCGTGATATCGCTTGCTGTTATGCCAATTAATAAATCTGCCAATCTCAGCTTTTTAACAGCCTTACCACAACAGTCAGCTCATCTCGGCAATATCTCATCTCAATCACAATTAACTACAAGCCTGAAACCTCTGTCCCCGCCGGCGCCAGCAGCCTCCAACGGAAACCGCGAAAAAGTTCTGCAGCTCGTATGATAGTTCCAGTAGCTGCCGCCTTTCATTATCATTTTATCGCCGATTTTACTGCTCGTCCACTCGCGCACATTCCCGCTCATATCATAACAACCAACCGGGCTGGTGACATCAAAACTGCCAACCGCAATCGCCGCATATCCGCCCGGCACATCCCTGTCATGATAAATGCTCGTGCTGCACGCAAACTTGTAAGGTCTAATCTCATCAGTCTGAATCCCGTAGGCATAGAAGTGTTTTTTCTTACTATCCCAGCCCGCGGCCTTTTCCCACTGCTCTTCCGTCGGCAATGAATAGTTCTTGCCCGTCTTGCTGCTCATCCAGTCCGCATAAGCCTGGGCAGTATAATAAGTCAAAAACGTAACCGGATAGTTTTCTTTCCCCGGCTCAGCTGAATATGTTACCTTGTCGTCAGCGGTTTTCTTTTCGATCTGCATCCTGCTGTGATAAGCCTTGCCGACCTCGTCGCTACTATTCAAATACTCACAAAACATCGCATTAGTGACTTCATGCTTTTGAATATAATATTTTTTCAGCTTAATCTTTTTGCCGTCACGATTAATATAAGCACCCTTCGGCACTTCAACAAGCTCACTGCAATCATTTTTAAATACAACCTTAGGCGTCTTACCCACAATTTTCTTTTTAGGCTCAGCATGATGCCCAAGATTAATCTTCTCCGCCTTAGCGACAGGCTCGATCATCCGTATCCCAGTCGCATCCGTATCAACTTCAAGGGCAACCAGCGTATCTATCGGCTGATGATATTCCTTAGCAACCGTAATCTCAACTCCGTCATCATCCTGCACAAAACTGCACTTGCCGCCAGTCATCACTGTCGCATTGATAATCTTCGCAGACAGCGCACCAAGCTTAACCTTTTCCCCATCAAATTCCGTAATATGCACATATATCTTATTGCCTTTGCAAGTGCTTACCCCGAATTTGCCTGGCTTAAAAGGGCCACCTCTCGTCGCATAAATACTCTCCCCATACTTCTTTAGCCAATCGCCCATTTTTTTAATAACCGCAACCTGCGTAGCCTCAAAACTACCATCAGGTCTGGGCCCCAGATTCAAAAGCAGGTTTCCATCACCGCCGGCAGTGCCAAGCAGAAGCTTCATACATTCTTCATAACCTTTAGTCTTATCATTACCGCCCCATGTCCACTGCGTCCCGAGAGTAATACAGCTTTCCCAAGGCCGAGTCCTGTTAAATCCGCCCACAGTCTGTTCAGGTGTTCCCATATTCCCACCAACGCCGAGCCGATTATTTATCAAAGCGTCAGGCTGCCATTGCTTAATCTTATCAACGATTTCCTGCGCATGCCAGTCTTCCGTAGTCCCCCTTAGCCCATCAAACCAGAATATATCAACCTTGCCATAATTCTTACAAAGCTCTTCCATCTGCCCATGAAAATACTTGATATATTTCGTATCATGGTTAGGCCCAAGATACTCCGGATGATGCCAGTCCGGCGGAGAATAATAAAGCCCAAGTCCGATCCCGCCCTTATGACAGGCATCCGCCAGCTCCTTAACAATGTCACGCCCGAATGGACAATCCTTAGACGTGATTTTATAATCGGTATACTTAGAATCAAAATTCACAAATCCGTCATGATGCTTCGTCGTAAAAACGATATACTTCATCCCAGCATCTTTTATCATCTGTACCCACTCATCAGCATTAAACTTTACAGGGTTAAACTCTTTATAAAGCGAATCGTATTTTTCCGAAGGCACACTCCTGTCCCAGGTCGCGTACTCCTCACCAGTCCTCGGCAAACCTCTGCACCAACTGATTTCTTTGCCCAATATACTGATAGGCCCCCAGTGCACAAACAACGCAAACTTGGCATCCCGCCACCACTGCATAGTATCCTCACTGCTTGCCCAGACTTGGCCGCAAATACACATAATCAAAAGAATGATCAAAAAACTCTTAGCCTTCATGCCTGTCTCCATATATCTAAACAATAATTACCACCACAATACACCTCACCCAGACAAAGTCAAATCCCAATCCCCACCGAAGCGACATAACAACGAATTTCACCCCAAAAATAACAAAACAAACCACACCAAAGGCATCCCCACTGCCAATTGGTAAATCAACTGTCCGCCATCTGCTTAGATACCTCATATCCAATTCTGCGTTTTTTCTTATAAAAATGGTTTTTTGCGGTTTTAACGATGTCTGATACCATTCATGGTAATAAATT
>JAGLTN010000509.1 GCA_023135255.1 Planctomycetota bacterium | reverse complement strand
TTATAGCGTGGTCCGCCGCCGCCTTCGGGGACTGTCCATCTGATATTATCAAACGGGCATTTCCGCTGACAAGTCTTACAATGCAGACAGTTTGAAGGATTAGCAGCTTTTACCTCTTTATTGATCGTCTCATACACGCCCGCAGGACAAAAAGTTATGCACGGGGCCTTGTATTTCGGATAACATTTCTGAGCACAGATATTCGGATTGATAATGGTCAAATGCGATGGCTGTTCTTCACGATGCTCTGTAGCAGCGACAGCGGTAAATGTATCTTTATCAAAATTCTGATCAGGTTTCAGTCTGTAATCAGCTTCGGTCATAGCTTCGTAATCTTCTTCAACGTTAAATTTAGGCAGCAACTTGCCGAACACAGAAAGAGGAAAACCTATCAGGTTGCCAAACTTCGCTACTGTCTGGCGGTAATTCATCGCGGACTTCATTTCTTTATCGATATTAGAGGCCTCAACCATCTCGGTATATTTGACAGCTGCATTTTCCGGATTATCATAAACTGCGACAATTGCATGAGCCGCCTGCATACCCGAATCGATAGCGTGGTGCAAGCCTTTGATCTTCTGCATATTTACGAAACCTGCGCTGTCACCAAGCAGCATTACATTGCCCTTGCCGATAGAATTGGCTTGCCGATCCCTCGGCACAGCATAGTAGCCGCCTTCAGGTATCATATGAGCACCTGCTTCGACAACTTCGCCGCCTTCGATAAACTGTTTTACGAATTTATGCTCTTTAAACCTTACCAGCGCATCTTGAGGATTAAAATCGCGATACTTCCAGTCTGCGCCGACGATCATACCAACAGAAATATGATCTTTTGCACCAGGGTAAATAATTCCACCTCCAAAAATGCCAGGCCCAACCAATGGAGTCCAGATCGGATATCCCATAGCATGTACTACGCGGGTAGTGGTAAATTTTTCGTATTGCTGCGGGCTTACTTTTATCAATTCCTTCACACCGACCGAGTACATCTGGTGAGCAAGCCTTTTAAGCGAAGCTTTTTGGACGAATTTCTCGGTAAGCAGTCCATCACAACCCTCTGCGAGAACTACGAAATCAGCCTTTATAACTTCACCTTCGACATAGTTAGGCTGTTTTCCACCTTCTTTATCAACACCCTGGTCAACAAGCTTTACACCAGAAGCTTTGCCAACGGCTTTGTCATAGATTATATCCTCAGCTGCAAAACCAGTCAGAACCTCAACGCCAACCTTAGCAGCTATCTTACCAAGAAAGCTTGTAAGCTTGCTTACGGATACGACATAGTCACCGCCGTGAAGCATCTCACCAAAGCCTATGCCAAGCTTCTTGGCTATCTTCATCACTGCTATAATATTAAAACTTATTTTTTTGCAGAGCATAAATAAGATATCATCTTTTTCAATCCTTTTGCCGAGAACATCTTTTGCCTCGTCACTATCGCGCCAATCAGGCTCGGCTGCATCGAGCAATTCATGAAGGGCCTTGTCCTCCAGAACCGCACCTGAAAGGTTATGATTACCAACCGCTAAAGCCTTTTCGATGACACAAACATCCACATCTGGTTTTTCGACTTTAAGCTGTATCGCACAAGCAAGACCCGCTGGTCCCGCACCGACTATTAAAACAGAAACCTGGTTGTAGTTTTTATTATCTGCCACTTAATTATCCCTTTAAAGCATTAACTAATTGAGGAACGACTTCTTCAACATTGCCGACGATATAATAATCACACTGCTTAAAAACAGGTGCGTTCGGGTCGCTGTTGATCGCAACGATAGTCTCGGTATTTGCCACACCTATCATGTGCTGAATTGCTCCTGATATTCCAAGAGCCACATAAAGCTTAGGCCCAACAGCTGTGCCGGTCTGACCTACCTGATAAACCCGGTCAATCCAACCCTGCTCAACCGCTGCCCGGCTTGCACCTTTTTCAACACTGACTTTCAGAGTTTGAGACAAAGCATCACAAAGCGAACCTACGAGTCTGTCATAATTGTCCCTGCTCTGCATACCCTTACCGCCGGCGACGATCACATCGGAATCAAAACCAACCTCTCCTGTTCCCATTTCGGTACTTATTACATCAAGAGAAATATCATCTTCTGTCAAAGTGACCTGATGTTTAATGACTTTCCCCTTTCTTGATGGGTCATCGTCAAGTCTTTTCATTACTCCGGGTCTTGCGGTTGCCATCTGACAGGTTGAATCTTTTGTGCAGATGGTAGCCATGATATTACCACCCAAAGCCGGTCTGGTCTGCAACAATATACCCACCTGCTCTTTCCTTGAGCTGTCATTTATGTTCAAAGAAGTACAATCTGCCGTCAACCCGCAACCGACACGGTAGGAAACCAACGGAGCCAGCATTCTGCCTTGAGGCGTAGCGGCAAATAACACTATCTGAGGATCATATTTTTTAATAACATCAGCCACTACTTTTCGGTAAGATCCGGGGTCAAAGTCTTCCAGCAACGGATCTTCGGTCACATATACATTATCAGCCCCGCCGATGATAAGTTCTTTAGCCATCGATTCGACTTTACCGCCTGCCAGAACGACACCAACTTCCGTATCAAGTGACTTCGCCAAATCAGTAGCTTTGCCTATCAGCTCGAAGGCTGCTGGGTGAATTTTACCATGACTATGTTCCGCAACAACCCACACCTGCCCTGAATATGCAGGAGCGGTAAGTTTCAAACCCGCGATCATGTCATCAAGAGCTTTTTTATGAAACTTTATATTCTCATCAGCAAGAATCTTTTCTTTTATTTCATCGGTTATCTCACCAACATCTTTAACGCCAAGAGACCTGAGTTTTTCCGCTAATGATCTGAAATCTTTACTTTCTTTTTGTGTACCTTCAAAACTTCTGTCGAACTTGTCAGCTCTCTTTGCAGGTAGGATATAGCCGTTAGAATCACTGCTGACACCTTCTTTTTGTGATTCAGCGTCGGTAAAATCAGCTTTGATTTTTTCAGCAAGACTGGCAACGTCGGTCATCTGCCTGGTTTTTCTGGTACTTTTGCCGGGCGGAAATACTCTGATAACCCTTGTCTTGGAACCCTTAGCACCGATTTGAATAGCACCGATATCCGCGTTGGTCCAGCTGACAATCTCAAGCTGGTTGGCTTTGCGGGTAGCGGCAAAGCTTGCAAAAAGCGGGTATTCATATTTGGCAACTGTCACTATCGCCGGTGTATTCTTTGCCGCGACAACCTGACTTCCGCCGCTGATGATCCGTGTAAATTCAAACCTGTTGTTTTTAAATTCAGAATCGGTAGCATAAGCTATACATGACATGCCAAGCTCCTCAGCTATTTGAGGCGGCACCTGTGCGGTATCTCCATCAACCGACTGCATTCCACTTACAACATAATAATCTTCGTCACCATTGAAGATGTCTTTGACAATTTTTTTAACAGCAAATGCCAGCGGATTAGCGGTAGCCACAGTATCAGCACCGCCTAAAGCTCTGTCGGTCAAAAGAACCGCTGTATCGGCGCACCTGCTTAGGCTGTAACGCAAAACTTCTTTTGCCATCGGGGGACCCATCGTCAAACAGACTACCTTACCAACATTGCCGCTTTGGAGCTTCATTTGATTAGCAAAAGCCAAAGCCTGCGTATCAAGATCGTTGATGACATTTGAAAGCCTACTCCTGATAAGAGTACCACTTTCCGGGTCAAAAGCATTATCCGTGATTTGTGACACATCAGGAACCTGCTTTACTAAAACAATATAATTGCTCATAAATACATTTTCCAAAAAAACTAAAACTTATTCACAGCACTTCAGGGTTTAACTATATTAGAGAACCCTGTAAATATACTGATCGCAATTGAATTTTACCGTTTATCC
>JAGLTN010000508.1 GCA_023135255.1 Planctomycetota bacterium | reverse complement strand
TATATTGAGTAACTTCTGCAAGTGGAACCTGTGCTTTAATAACAAGCATGTTACCAGCGAGCATATCCTGACCTATTATTCGCCCTCGTTTTGAAGCAATATCGCCGGCGATGTCCCCCATATTATCTGCAGGCACTGTAATTTCCATATTTACGATAGGTTCAAGCAGCGCAGGTTTTGCTTTTTGAACTGCGTCAATAAATGCACCCTTACCAGCTGCGCGGAATGCGACTTCTTTTGAATCCACTGCATGGTGTTTTCCGTCATATACAGAAACTTTAATATCCTGCATTGGGTAACCAGCTACTACGCCGTTTGCCATGACATCATTAATGCCCTTGGCGATCGGTGTTTCAAACTGACCTGGAATAGAACCGCCGAAAATATCCCAGCTGAATACCATTGAAGGATCAGAATTCCTTTCCGCAGGCTCAACCCTGAGATAAACCTCACCAAACTGACCAGCGCCGCCAGACTGTTTTTTATGACGGTAGTGCCCATCAGCTTTACCGGTAATAGTTTCACGGTATGGGATCTTAGGCTGTTTGGTATTGACTGAAAGCTTGTAGTGCTTTTCCAGTTTCTCAAGAATAATTCTCAAGTGAAGATCGCCCAGACCGCTGATCACCAGCTCTTGAGTCTGTTTGTTATGTCCATACTTAAAGCATGGATCTTCCTCGTTGAGCTTATCCAGTGCAGCACCGATCTTTTGCTCATCACCTCTTGCTGTTGTCTCCAAAGCCAGCGAGAACATCGGCTCAGGTGTAGCAGGCATCGGGAACTTGCCGGAGAATCCACCATCGTGAATAAGATCGCCAAGTTTTAGCTCGTCGATCTTAGCAAGCGTAATGATGTCGCCTGCAATACCAGCTTCGATTTCCACATTCTCAGCACCCTGAGATTTGAGTATATGTCCCGGACGGATGCCTTTTTTGTGGTCATTAACAAAAAGATTAGTATCTGATTTCAAAGTACCGCTGAAAATCCTTATAGTAGAATTTTTCATGTTTGATTTTGGTTCAAACCCGATTCTGATTACCTGACCCGTCAGTTTTGAGTTTGGATCAGCTTTAATCTCTGTTGTATTTTCGCCGTCAATCAACTTAGCGGCTTGGGCCTCAACTGGTGATGGTGTAAAGTTTGTAATAATATCGAGCAACTCTATCACTCCTGTTCCCTCACGGGCATTGGTAAAGACTATAGGTGTAATAGTACCAGCCTGCATAGCTTTAACAAAAACGCCGCCGATCTGCTCAGAAGAAATTTCCTCTCCGCCAAGATAAGCTTCCATCAAATCGTCATCAGCCTCGATAACGCTTTCGATCAGATCCGTATGAGTCTGAGCAACATCGCCTACTGGTGAATCGCCGGCATCATTGCTGATGCAGTCTATTACAGAAACACCGCCGGCTGTCGGTAAATTCGCACAACGACACTGCGAGCCGAAAGTTTCCTGAATATTGCTGAGAAGCTCTGCCCATTCGACATTATCTGAATCGATCTTGTTAATAACGATTATAGCTGGTTTATTCATCTCTTTAGCAAGATTGAAAAACTTTCTGGTATTTGTTTCTATACCTGCTGTAGCACCAATAACGACCACAGCTGTTTCAACTGCCGGTATTGAAGTGATAGCAGGGCCCATAAAGTCAGGATAACCTGGAGTGTCGATTATATTTATAGTTTTTCCGTTATGCTGAACGTTTATTATCGCAGACTGTATGGAATGCTGATGTTCCTTTTCCTCATCGTAATAGTCACAAATTGAAGTTTTGTCATCCACACTTCCAAGGCGGTTGCTTGCGCCGGTTTTGTGAAGAATTGACTCAGCCAGAGAAGTTTTGCCGCTTCCACCATGGCCGAGTAGTACAATGTTACGAATTTCATTAGTATTCGTCACTTTAGAGCCTCCAAACATCATTACGTTCAAATTACCATTGTTAGAAATTAAACCATTTATAATACAACAACAATGCCTCAAAGAACAAGGAAAATTTCCCCTATATTAAAATATATGTTAACTCTTTGACAATAAGCAAGTTACATAGCAAGTAGATTGATTCCGGAAAGATTTCGGAAAGATTCAATTTGGCGAATCAGGCTGTTAACCAGCGAAGAAATTAAAAAAACTTAAAAAAACTTTCAGGTACCCTTAACTGTCAAAGCATGATTTTATTGGACGCATAATACGCCGAC
>JAGLTN010000507.1 GCA_023135255.1 Planctomycetota bacterium | reverse complement strand
CGAATCCGGTTGTGGTGGTGGAGGTATATCGGGATTGCTCCAGTCATCGCCAGCATCCCAGGCCTGCTGAAGGTATTCATATTTTCTGGGGGCACCAGGAGAAAACAAAGCACTCGCATCTTCGATATAGCTATGCAAATGGGCACTCATTGAACGATGCTTCTGCGACTCACGGGGTTTACAAGCAGTCATCATTGTCGGCTCTTCCCATTCCCAATTTGATCCTGCCTGTATGGTTGCTACTGATTCGGGATAACTGTCATCATTGTCCATAGCAAAACAGTTTACCGCAAGCACTATTTGCCGTTGGTTATTTATGCTAATCGCAGTTTTAGCCTGTAGGCGGACTTTACTCATTACAGGCATTACAATCGCCATCAAAACCGAAATAATCGATATCACCACCAAAAGCTCAACCAGAGTGAACCCCCAGTTGAGCTTTAGCTTTATAGCTAAATTATCACTTTGAGACTCGATAGACTTTTCCTCTTATATTGAATATATCCACATCTCAATATTGTTATATTTGTAGTTATTCTAACAAATCATCATTTCATATTAAACTTTTAATTAAAACTAATTTACTTAGCAATGGTTTTTTATCAATCATCATCATCCCAACTAGCGTACCAATTTGAATCCTGCAACCAATCTTTTGATAGCAGAGCAAAGTCGGCCATATCTACTATCCCATCACGATTTAAATCACCCGGCTGCTCGGCACCAATTTCCAACCAGTTTTCCATTTGACTTGATAAATCTCGATAATCAATTCTATCATTATTGCTCAAATCACCCAAAAGTATCCATTCATGAGGAGGCATAGATGCCTGAGCAGTACCACCATAAGCACCGACATTGATACGAAGATTTGCACCCCAGTCATTGTCCGGGTCGTCTGGTATGGTTAATAATTCATATGCTAACGGAGAACCAGGATTACCGGAATCAACACATGGGCTTGTAACATCGTTATATGTCCAGTGTGTGCCGTGCATAAGGTCTTTACTCCACCGCCACCCTTCACTTTTTAAATGGTAATCCCATTCAGCCTCATTAACAAAATAGGGGTCTCCTTCAAAATTACCAAGTCCCCAGTTTACCAATTCGATCTCCCCAACCTCGTCATCCCCTAAGTCGCAATATGAAATATTTAAAGTTGACCCGCTCATCACCTCAATTTGAGGGGTGCCATTGCCAACTATAATACTATTTTGTATTGTTAACGATTTGTTATCAGAGACGAGTATGGCGGAGGTTCCGTTGTTGGCAATAGTGCAGTTTTTGATCAAACCACCACAACCCGAAATAACAGGACGTGGTTGACCACAGTCATAAAATTGATTATCTGTTATCAGACAATTACTGATTATCCCATCACAATCTTTTATTACAGTAGCATTACAAGGCCAATTACGACTAATAACACAATGACTAATCGTAGCACGGCTATTATTACCATAGATCGCAGCCTCGTATGGATCGTAAATAGTAAAACCGGTAAGTTTGCAATTTGCATCTTCTGTTCCAGCCAACTGCACAGATCCTGAGATAATGGTTTGCTCGATCACATCCCAATCATTTACGTCACTGCTTGTCAGAATAATATTTTTGCCGGAAAACGTTAGATTCCCATAATAATATTTCCCCGGCAGCACCCAAATTATTTGCTCATCGTTCGCAACATCAATAGCCTCCTGAATATCATCAAACGGATGCTCTGCGGTACCATCCTCAAGAGGGTCGCTTGTCTCAGGACCATAAGGCCCCGGATCATTAGGTGCATCATCATCAACAAATATCTTATGCACAAACTCATAGGCTCCCATATCCACAACACCATTTTTAATACGAGGATCGCCTTTAATATCCTTATCTGGTAATGCCGGATCAGTGTCGTTTGTACCTTTATTAATACAAGGCGAAATAGGCCTCAATTGCAAATTATCATCTTCAGTCCCAGCAATATCATCAGCCCCATCAGCATCAATAAACAATGGATCAGCACCAATATTGCCAACCCCGCCCCACGTACCACTCCAGCCTTGAACGCAGCAGTGGCTAATAATTGTATTTACAGATTGACGCACTATAATTTGAGCTGACTCATTCATAGTACCATCAACATCATTACCCCAAAAGATACAGTTGGTGAATTTAATGTTCTCATCCATATATACACCACCACCTTCATTGCTGGCAGAGTTTCCGCTGAAAGTACAGTTGGTAATTATTACATCTTCATCCTCACTCCATATCCCACCACCATATTCTGCCCAGTTACCGGTGAACATGCAATTGGTAAAAGTTGAACCTTCCTCATTATCTATATATAATCCTCCACCATCACGTGCAGAATTGCCGATAAACTTGCAATCAATAACTGTTGATACCGTCTCATAATTTTCAATCGCACCACCTTCATCTTCTGATGAATTGTCGATAAAGGTACAGTCGGTTAGTTCAAAATTACTAACATGATCATTGCTTATCGCACCGCCGCTATCACTGGCTGCATTGGAAGTAAACGTACAACCTATTACAGTCGAATTGCAATATATATTTCGTATCGCCCCACCATCATTAGCTTGATTGCCATTAAAAATACACTTTGTCACCACTGTATTAGTCAAATTTCCATTAAGAATTGCTCCACCAGAACCATATAATGATGTATTATTAGTAAATGTGCAATT
This sequence comes from Planctomycetota bacterium, assembly GCA_023135255.1. Classification (GTDB taxonomy): domain Bacteria; phylum Planctomycetota; class Phycisphaerae; order Sedimentisphaerales; family Anaerobacaceae; genus JAGLTN01. The sequence continues at coordinate 3,810 of JAGLTN010000507.1, read as the reverse complement.
AATGATTTCTGGATTACAGGTCTCATATCCTCTACTATATATTGCACCACCATTGCCATATCCTCCATCGAAGTCAATATAATCCGCAGAATTCCCTGTAAAATTACAATCAGCAATATAAGGACTACTACTCATGTTTTCGATTGCACCACCGTTGCCTTTAGTAACTGTATTATCAGTAAATTCACAACCAATTATCGATCCCTCACTAAACCGATTCATTATTGCACCACCAGCACTGGTAGTATTGTTTCCTTCAAATATACAGCCGATTATTTGCGGATCACTGTTTCGGTTCACCATAGCCCCGCCTTCATCGTCAGCATCGTTATAACTGAAGACACAATCATCTACAATTATATCACTACCGTAATCATAAAGCCCACCACCTTCCTCAGCACCATTTTCAATAAAACAGCAATTTACTATTTGTGGTTTTATTGCGACTGCTTCTTCTTGCTTACTATATAATCCCCCCCCTTGATCTGCATAATTATGCATAAACTTACAATTCATTATCTTAGGACAACCATCAATATTACAAAGACCACCACCATAATCTGTGAAATCTTCAATATTTCCATTTCCGCCACTAATCGTAAAACCATCTAAAACAGCCGTTATATCCGTTCCGTCGCTGGTTACGACATGATAACTGTTTTCACCCATGGTAGGCTCACGGTGTAGCCATGCCGCACTGACATTTGCATCATTACCATCCAGATCACCACTTAAAATAGTTTCATACAGCTCAATATCCCTAGAATTTGGATCAGCTTCACCAAAGCCTGCGTAGCCACCTTTAATAACCACACCATTGATAAGCTGGAAAGTCGCCTCTCGATCTCCGCTGCCGTCAGGAACAGCCGAATTACTATCAGGCGTATAACTGCCCTGCGCAACCATGATTTCCGCTCCACTTACAGCAATATCTAACGCATCCTGAAGATAATTAAAAGCGTTTTCCCATGATGAACCATTATTTGCACCGTTAGCATCAGCATCAACATAAATCAGGTTAGACTCATACGCTCCCATATCCACCGTGCCATCTATAATGCGTGTATTACCATTTATGTCACCAGCAACTGTCACAGCCGAGTTATCGCCAGCATTAATACATAGCGAACCCGCAGACAAACGCAAATTATCATCTTCGCTGCCAACAATACCATCTGGCCCATTAGCATCAGCGAACAAAGGATCAATATCAATGTTCCCCACACCTTCCCAGCCACCTTGAACATCACTGTATGTAACAATTGGTGTTCCTCCAACAGAATATATTTCATCAACATTTCCCCACAAAATACTGTTGGTTATTATTGGACTGGATTGGTTATTATATATTGTTGCACCATACGGATAGTCAGAACTATTAGCGGTAAAAGTGCAGTTAATCAAAATTGGATTACTGCTGTCAATATTACACATTCCAGTACCCTGCCCTTCGGATAGGCCACCAGTGAATAGGCAGTTGGTCAATATTGGACTACTACTGTCAATGTTGTACATCCCAGCGCCACGCTCATCAGCTTCGTTATTACTAAATATACAGTTAGTCAATATTGGACTGCTATCACTATCATTATACATTCCACCGCCGTACTCGGCATCGTTATCAGTAAATATACAATCTGTCAATGTTGGACTGCTGTTACTATCATTATACATTCCACCGCCGTACTCATCACCTTGATTGTTAGCGAAAATACAATCAGATACTATTGGACTGCTGGAGTAGTCATTACAAATACCACCGCCATATTCAGCATCATTGTTTTTGAATATACAACCACTTATTTTTGGACTACTACTACTGCGATTATATACTCCCCCTCCATCAGAATAAAATGCCCTGTTATTATCAAAAACACAATTCATTATCACCGGATTACTTTTAGAGTTATAAATTCCGCCCGCATTCTCTCTTGCCACATTGGAAATAAAATTACAGTCTATTATCACGGGATCGCTATAATAATTGTACATAGCAGCTGCATGTACAGCTATATTACAGGTGAATTTACAGCTTTTTATTGTCGGACTGCCGTATAAGTTATACATACCGCCAGCTGCGCCAGAATAGTAATAATCATCATTATGATAATCAACAATCCAGTGCCTACCATCAGCGATAGTTAAACCATCCATAACTGCTGTTATATCGGTTCCGCTACCAGTTACTACATGATAACTATTCTCCCTACGATTGGGATCTGAGTAAGAAAACTCACCATCATCACCACTCAAATCACCAGTGAGGATGGTTTCATATAGCTCAATATCTCTTGCATAGGGGTATGGTTCACCACAACCTGCATATCCACCTTTAATAGTCACACCATTGATAAGCTGGAAAATAGCCTCCGGATCGTCGCTGCCATCAGGAACAGCCGAATTACTATCAGGCGTATAACTGCCCTGCGCAACCCTGATTTGATCACCGGACAAGGCAACAGCCAATGCATCCTGAAGATAGTTGTAAGCATTTTCCCATGACAAACCAGTTCCTGTACCATTAACATCGACGTCAACGTAAATTGTGACTCCCGCAAAGATCGATCCACAGAAACACAAAACAACTACTACTGCCAAAATAGCTCTTTTTCCTGTTTTCATAACCAAAATCCCTTTCCCGCTTAGATTATTATTCCTTAACTGAAATAAAACCTCTATTCCAACCATTTGCGCTTTATATCATTATAGAGTCACAAGTTTCCTATTTGTGACGTTTTTTTTTGCATTTTGTGAAAATTCCCAAGAAACCATCAAAAAAAGGCCAGAATCAGCAGTACAAAAACTGCGATTATAGATTTGTTTATCTTTTCCGTCTCCTACTCCAAGAAAAATATTAGCCATGATTTCTATGTAACACAACACTTATTTGCTTAACTATACCAACACATCAGTACTAAGCTTCAATTCCGTCAGTATACCATATCTGCCTTGAAAAACCAAGTTTCTTGCTGTTAAGGTTTGTATTGCAGGTCACACATAATGGCCTTAACAGCCTTAAAAATAAGAAGAATCCCTACACCCCTACTCAATCCCCCGAAAATAAAGAAGTTACAGACACAAATAAACCGAGATCTAAATCCAAAAATCAAAAGCTTGTCCCATCCGTAATCTTCAACGCCTTTCAAAATATACCCACAATGCCTCGCAGCCGATACTAATTTAGATCCTCCCGAACCGCTGCCCCGTAGATTTAATATGCTCACGCAGTTTCTTTTTCATTTTCTTAAGCACAGACTCATAAGCCACATCTGCCGCCAGATTAACCGTCTCCATCGGATCTTTTTCAAGATCATAAAGCTGATCATAATCATAATAGCCCGGAAACTTAACATACACAGGCAAATGCCCTACAACATTTTTTGGAAAATCAGGATTGTAATTAATCCTTCGCTGCCCCTGCCAGTTATAGCTTTTACGATTCTCATCAGTAATTTTATCCTGTATATTTTTCGGATACCGAAGTGCGATATACTTGTATTTCTTTGTTACCACCCCACGCGCATAACCCATCTCAAGTGCGAGCCATTCTCGGCCTTTCCTTTTACTATCCAGCAATTGCTTTTTAAAACTGATACCATCGAAGTCAGCGGCTTTGTCCTTGATGCCGCAAATATCGCAAACTGTCGGAGCTACATCAATATTAGCAACGATCTGCTCACAAACCTGCCCCTGTTTAACCGTCCCTTTCCAGCGAACTGCAAAAGGCGTATTAACCCCTCTTTCGTAAATCGTCCATTTGCCCCTGCTCTGGTGATCACTAATCAGCAAGACTACCGTATTCTCAGCTAA
>JAGLTN010000506.1 GCA_023135255.1 Planctomycetota bacterium | reverse complement strand
TCGTCATCGTCGTCGTCATCGTCGCATTCAACTTCTTTGCTCAGAAGCTTACCATCAGATGCAAATTCAACCTCTGATTCCTCACCATCGATAATTATTTCCGCATCGTAAGTAACCTTAGGCCTTTCCAACTTCTTTAACGTAACAACATAATAGGTAACTTCCTTCTCAATCTCTTTTACCTGGCCGCCTTTAGACGCTTTAGTTATTGCCGCTTTGACAGCAGCTGGCAGATCGCTCATCGCAACCTCGGTCTCTTTTTCCATAATCTTACCATCAGGCGATATCGTCAACTCTACTTCCTGCCCATTTTGTTCAAGTTCAACCTCGTATACCTTCAGCCCTTCTTCTTCCTTTTCCGATTCTTCAATCACTGCCTGTGGATAGAGTGCATTAATCGCAGCCTTGACCGCATCCGGCAACAAAACATTCTTACACTTACCTGCATGTGCTACAACACCAAGCATTACAACAGTAACAACTACAACAAATACTAATTTCCAATGTTTCGTCTTCATTTTCAGTCTCCCTAAAAAAGAGTTTATAATTGCGCAACCGATCACCCTGATATAGAACCACAGACATACATAAGCTTTTCCAATAAACCATAATATTACGAAACCTAAAATAAAAAATAAAGCTTTTTTTCTCACTTTAAAAGCCCCCTACCCCTGCTCTTTATAAAACTTTGCTGGCTTAAAGCTTAAATTTGCGTATAATCCTGCAATGGCAAAAAACAAAATAGAAATAATTTATCAGGACAGCGACATACTGGTCGTCAACAAACCTGCTGGTATATCCGTAACAAAGGATCGCTCAGGCGAGAGACAGCTTTTGGATTTTTTAGAGAATCAGCTCGGCACTCAGGCCGCAAGTGAGCTAAAGCTAATACACCGACTCGACAAGCCCACCTCAGGCGTAATGATACTTGCAAAAACCGCCCAGGCTCAATCACAATTTTCCAGCATGTTCGAAAAACAGCTGCTGACAAAAACATACCTGGCTCTTGTTACAGGTTTCGTACCTGCTAAAGGCTTCGGCCAGGTAAACGCAAAAATAATCAAAGACAGAAATAACCCAGGTCAGATGACCCTTACCAGAAAAAAAGGCAAAGCCGCTAAAACGACCTGGCGCCAGCTTGCCGATTTCACGAGCTATTCACTTATCGAAGCAAAAATGGTTACAAACAGAACACATCAGCTCAGGCTCCATCTGCCAAGCATGGGTCTGCCGTTGGCAATAGATCCAACCTATGGCAAAGATGATCCAATATATCTGTCTGAATTTAAAAAGAAATATAACCTCGGAAAACACAAAGAAGAAAAACCCCTTATAGACCGACTAACCCTGCACGCTTACCAGATAAGTTTTAACGATCCCTTACCAGGCAAACCAGCAGGCTTTGTCGCTGGACTGGACAAAAATTTCAAAACAACAATAAAAATGCTGACAAAGCACAATCCAAACGGGAAAAACGCGTTTAAGGACCCAACTGATTTTGAAAAAATAATAAACGCTGAACCGATTGACTAAATCTAACTTTCTAATAAATTTTACAATAACAACAGATAAAAAGAACGCACTTTAAGGTCATGCAAGAGAGCATTCGCCAGCGAAAGCATATCCTTATTTAATCTAAGGAAAATCTTTTTTCCTGCCAGAATTTTGCTCTTTGAGCGAAAAACAGTGATTTAGCTCTCCTGAAAGCACAGCAAAAAGGCCGAGCAAACTGAGCCCGGCCTTTTAGTGACCTGTCCTTTTTGTACGAATGTACTGGTCTACTTAACTCCACCATGAATGTTCCAGCGATGCGGCTGGCCATGTACAGG
>JAGLTN010000505.1 GCA_023135255.1 Planctomycetota bacterium | reverse complement strand
TAGTAGACCAGCAGGACATCGTTGGTGCACATTTTGGTGCACACCCCAACATCTCATCTAATCAAAAATACAGACTCAAGAAAGAATATAGTTGTCCAATATAAAACAACACTACTACTGTCTAACTTTAATCATCATACAAATTTCAGCCTAAGTCCCTGAGTCAGTTTGTGTCACGGGATACCTCTGCCTTGATTTACACACAGTCAATAATGGTGCCATCAAGCAGTATTATTTATGGTACATCGAATAATATCCGCCAATTCCTATCAGGATTAAAAGAACTTTCTTTGGGCTCGTCCTCACACCATGAACCAAAAAAGTCCTCAACATGTCCTTCAGACATAATATGAAGGATATTGGTTGGCATAGGGTATTTCCTAAAAAGATAATCAATTCTGTAGCAATCTTCTCGGTCGTAGAATTTAAATTCATCTATTTCCGTTTCATAGACTTGGGATAAAAACTCTCGGTTTAATTCTGTAGTGGAATCCTTCGGCAAATGTTTATGAAGTGAATTTTCAAATATTTCTGAAACCATCTGAGCCAATTCAACTGGTACCTTACAAAGAGAAAGCACATCAGAGTTATAATCGCCATGTTGAGTACCGTCAGATGGGGCTCGATATGAAATCATCTCACGGAATGCTTTCATACGCAATATCTGCATTTTAATCTCTGTTTTTTTGCCAATACTTTTATTCCATATTGGGCTAATTTTGGATATTTCATCACAAGCAACATTTATAGTTCCCATGTGGGATTGTCGAATAATGCCGCCATTATTCCAATTCTGGTTCGGAAGAACAAATACTAGGGATTTTAGCGAATATAACAGAGAATAATATTGCAGGTAAGGAATGCATACTTGTAAATTATTCTCTCTAGAATACTCCAAATTTGCAAGCATTAGCGAGGCTGCTAATATCATTTTAGCTGAGAAGAACACTCGGACTGTCCATTCAGAGTTCAAATTACGATCCCATGATTTAGCAAGTTTGGCAAAAACGCACTGCTTATTTGAAATATATTTGTTTACCAACTTCTGGTCAAACTTATCGAAAAATGGGCTGAATGTATACCACCATTCTCTTCCAGCAAATTGGTATCTATTCCCAATAATTTTTCTTACATGAATATGACTCATTAAAATTTCCTAATTATTAGCTTCATATTTCAATCCTAAGAGCCTTTATTATTTCATGACTCAAACCACTCTTGAAACTACTTTAAATCACTGTCTTAGAAGTGTCTCAAAAGTCGTCTCAACTTTATTATATATGTTTATAGCATAAAAATGAGGGTTTGGCAAATCTTACGTATTTTGAATTTCACCGATGACTTTTGGAATATTAACTGATAAAATAGCGAAGATTTGAGCTCCGATGAATATTTGTACCGTACGGGGTGAAAAAACGACAGAAACCTACATTTCTAAAAATTTTATGGAATAGAAAAAGTTGCATTGATATTACAAGATAATAAATCAAAGCAGAAATATTCAAATTCTGAAATAGTCCTACTTATTGCCTGCAATCTATAATACTTCTATATTTGAAAAGATATCTTCTATTACATCATGTCCATGATGGGTACCACCAAGAACCTCGCTCATAATATTATCTGCATCTTCTGTTGCAAAATCTATTAGTGTACTAAAAGATTCTGAGGCTGCTCGATCAAGTCCTATTGATTCATAACGGTCTGCAGCTTTATCAGTACTAGCAAGACGAATAGATATTGCTTCCTGCCCTCTTTTTTTGATGCTTTCAGCAAGGAAATTCGCCATTTTTGTATATCCGTATGCTTGAGCTGAAATAGCCATTTTAGTGATTTTAACACCGCCTTCCCAATCTAGAAAACCCCAATCAGTTTCACATAAAGGAATAGATTCTCCGCTTGGTCTGTCGCATGTACCAACTGAAATTAATTGGATTGGCTGCCGTGGTATATCATTATCTGTTATTGTCAAAGCCTCTATTAGTCCTACTAGAATAGGATTATTAGCCCAAAGCCCACCATCAACAAATTTAATGATTTGTTCGGGCTTGTCCGGGTTTTCTTGCTCTAAAATTGGGAAAAAGATAGGTGCTGCTGCACTTGCAAGGCAAATATCGACTAACCTGTAATTATCAGCTCGGTTTTTGAACTCATTGTGTCCTGTTTTAAACACCCAAGCTCTATAAGTGCTAGCATTGACAGAAGGAATACACAGCTTTATATCTCGGTTTTTATATAACGTACCCAATGTCATATTACCTAAACATTCAGTAAGTGCTTTTTCCAACATCACAGAATTAGCTGTAGTTTTGTTTGCATATTCAGCTAACCATGCCACAGAAATCTTAGACGGTATAGGGTCTGGGAATATTGCTTGTCCTTTATTTATATACATTTGACATATCTTCTTAATCGGTATCCCCGCAGCAAGACCGCAGGCTAATATAGCTCCTGTGCTTGTGCCACAAATCAAATCAAATGATTTCCCAATATCCGGGTTCTTGTCTTCTGACTTAAAGTCTGGATTGAAAGATTGTGATAAAGTTAGTAATAATTGGGCAGTATAAAGTCCACGCATTCCTCCGCCATCAAGAGTCAAAACTCTAAAAGGCTTGTTGTTACATCTTCCACCTTCTTTTTGTTTTTTCATCCTAAAATCGCTCCTTTAAATAACACTTATTTTTCATTTCTAAAAAGTTGTTTTTTCATTTCCCAGAAACTGGGGTTTTCGTAAAGCTCATCTGTGCGTGGATGTGGAAATGGAATCTTAGTTTCTTTAACTATTTTAGCCGATTGGGACAAAAAAAGTATTCTGTCTCCTAATGTTAGTGCTTCCATCGGATCATGACTTACAACTATTGTTGGTATTTGCATTGGATATATTTTACTTTCAATATAACTCCATATTGACATTCGTGTAATACCATCAATAAAGGTGGTTGGCTCATCAAGTAGTAGCACTTTAGGTTCATTAAGTAAAGTAATAGCAAGTGCTGCTCGCTGTTTTCTCCACCACTAATATTATGAGTATATTTATCTACAAGATGGTCTATCTTAAATGAGGATAACATTGACATAATACGATCATGTTGTTCTTGTGTATTTAGCCGTCTCATCTTTGATCCCATCTTGCATAGGTTATAGATTGTTAACCAAGATGGGACAACAGGGCCTTGGATGGTCATTCCGATTTCGCCACTTCCTTTTTTAATATCATTACCATCTAGTAAAATTGAACCACGAGTTTTCATATTAGGCTCGTGTACATTCAAAAGGGCTTTAAGAATGCTTGTTTTTCCACAACCGCTGGGTCCATAGAAGACGATAGTTTCATTTTTTAATTCAAAGTCAATTGAATCGACAACAATTGTAGAGTTGTATTTCACGGTCAATTGTTTAACTTGTAAAATATTTTGTGACAATTTCTATCCCTCAGAATGACAAAAATCAATTTTTGTAATAAAAGATAATAGTTTTACGGCTTGGAATAAGCAACAGTCATATATTATACCCAACAAGCCAAATGTTAAAATACAGGCTATATTTAAATCATTCCTGTTTGTTTCTATTGCCCTAGATATTCTATAGCCAAGACCATTTCTAAATAAGCCTGATTGCAAAGTTCCTCCAAGTTCGGCAGCAACAACAACAATTAAAGAAATGGCAAGTGCAGCACGGGCCGTTCCTATCAATGATGGGGATATGGCTGGCAAATACACCTTGAATAGTCTTTGGTTTAACGAAAGTCCTAAACTATCAGACCACCAAATATATTGCTTTTGAAGTTTTGTTACAGCTACATGAGTATATATCCAACATAAGAAAAAACATGCCCAGGAAATGATAAAAATTTTAGGACCTTCTCCTAAGCCACCTATTCGTATTGTTAAAGGTAATATCGCAAGGACTGGAGTCCAACGAAGGAATAAAAGTAAACCTCCAAAAATCAAAAACACTTTTGAATACCTTCCTGTTAAAATTCCTAAGATAGCACCAAGAGAGAAGCCTATAGCAAAACCAGATAAAGCCCTAAAAGAACTAATTGCAATATCATGAAAGTAGGTGCCATTTTCAATCATTTCAATAATGGCACCGCAAATTTTGGACATTCCTGGCAAACTATAAAATGGTGCAAAAATAGACCAGACTATCAACAATGCTATTGGCACAAATACAATCTGACTGATTTTTATTAATGAATTCTTTTTAAGCTTCATAGTTTTTACTCTAATTCGTTTTGAACGCGATAGACCATCAGTAGTCCAAAGCATTATATCCCAAATGTTTTACTTAATCACTCTATTTGGAGCCACAGATTCTAAAATTGTTGGATCGATATAAATTGAAAAATCTTCCGGCATTTTTCCTTTACCCGAAAACACTGATTTCTGTGCCCATTCCGCCTCTTCTTTTAATTCCTTTAACAATGAAGGTATATCGAGATTTACACGAAATGTGGATTCCTCGAACACTTTTTCTAATGTTCCTGGTTTACGATCTAACCATAATTCAAGCTGTTTTCTTACCTTTTGGGGATGTGCTATTAATAATTCTTCGCCCTTGATGATTGCTTTTACAAGGCGTTTTGTCTCTTCGTGTTTCTGCTTTAGAGTCTCAGGTTTTGCAACTAAATGCATCCGAAGAACATAGAGTGATGGGTCAATATCGATATAAACATCATCTTTTGCAACGCCTTCATCAGTAAGAATATCCTGGATTACAGGCTCCCATATAATTATTGCATCAAGAGACTTATTAATGAATAAATCCCTCAACTGAGCAGGACCTGCACTTGTTAAAGTTACTTCCTTTTTATCAATGCCATGCTTTTGAAGGTAACGTTCAAGAAAGATTTCTCCTATAGTTCCACCAACAAAACCTATGCGTTTCCCTTTTAAAGATGCACCCGAACTAACACCTTGGTCTTTGTGCCCTACCATCTTTATGTCGTGGTCGGTTGTTTGTATTGTTGCAAAGATTGAAAGGTGCCCTCCCTGTAAGGCTTGTAAAACAACAGGGGTATTTGCAAGAGTTCCAAAATCAGCAGAACCACCTATCAGAGCATCCACAACTTCAGGGCCTTTGCTCCTTTTGATAATATTACATTTTAGCCCTACTTCTTTAAAGATATCCATATCATTTTGTATTTCAGAGGACTGGTCAGCAGCGACCACGAGCCCAGACATATAAAGCTGAAATGCAACTAAATCTGCCTGATATTTACTTTCATCATTATCATCCGCTTTACGGCAACCTGTAATTGGTAATACAATAAGAGCAACTAATATGGCTATAAGGATCGTTTTCTTTTTCATATTTGCTCGCATCATATTAAATCTTCCTTTTTTTCTGTTTTCCAAAAACCATAATAAAACTGTCAGATTGTAGTGTTCCTATTGTTTCAATTATCACCTTGGCCTAATTCTAACGATAGTTTGGGATAAAACTTCTCCTTTAGCCAATCGACATCAAACACGGTTCCTTCTGATAACACGGTTCTTTCTGATAACATGTAACCTTCGTCCATATTAAAAAATTTCAAAGTCCCATCTAATTTAAATTCAATTGCATATACAGTTTTAGGGTCAAACTTTCTCTTACCTTCTTTTTTAACATACCACAAATGCATTTCACCGTCTTGAGAAATTATCAGTGCCAAGTCTATTAATTCATGAAATACAGACATTGCCCCACTCCACCTACGGCTACCTTTAAACATTAAGGGGCAAAACTCTTTCTCTGGTATCTTATTTCTTGGTATCTCATTTTCTTCCTCTTTTTTTATGCCTAATAAGCTTTCACGAAAATTGTCTTCGAAGTCTTCAAAGAGTTGACAAATAACTTCAGTTTTTATTTCATCGGTAGTTAGCATTTTCCGAAACTCCCAATGAGCAACATCATTGTTTCCTAAAAGATGAAGGGCTGAGCCATCGTGAGAAATCAAAGCAATTTTGTCATCTTGAGACATTTTATCGAATATCAAAGCCTGTCCCATTGAGCCAAAAAGATCATACTTATCAAGCGGGGGCATCTTTTTAAATTTTCCTTTTACCAATTTAACTTTTTTATTTACAAATACGATTGTGCCTCCCTTTTGAGGGTTTTCGGACAAACGAACAGCTATCTTAGATATTTCATCATATTTCCCATCACTCTCACTCAAGATTTCACTCAAGATTCTCCTAATACATTCCTGCCTTTTTTTAGTTTCCCAAAGTATCCACTTCTTGTCTTTCCATCTGAGAATCTCTGATGTTTCTTCGCCATTTATTTGATATGTACTCGTTATTTCACGATCACCGTCAATTGCAAAAAGTAGGCTGTCAGGAATTTGAAATTCGAAGTATTCATTCATAATATCTTCAGCGTATCTTTTCCAATTATTACCTTCTAGTGAAATTATGCCATATGGACATCTACTTCCATTTGAGATGTCCGAGCCGATATCCCAGAATAGTGCATGTCTACCATTCTCAAACCAAGGAAAATGTTCCTGGGAAATCAGGTTGGCAATTTTTTCTGCATGGATTTCAAGTTCTTCAATACTAGGGGCTCTATCTCTCCCGTTTCCTTTTTCGCCAATAGGCAACCAAAAAAGCATAGATTGTTTTCTGCTGAATTTCTTAAAGACAGTATTGGGACTGTCTATAAATTCACTTTTATCACCACACAGAAGATAAAATGAAAGTTGCTTGCCTTCATGAATTTTTTCTGTCAGTTTCTGGCTTAAATACAATAACCAATATGCATAAAGCTGTATGCTGTGTTCAAAATAACTATCAGGGAACAAGGAATCAACTTTAGATAAGTACTCTTGGGTTACTGATTCATTGGTATTCCCCTTCTCTACGATATTTATCAAATTCCGGAGAGCTTTATCATCTTTGGTTTCAAGGTTTATCGAATGGCCTAGATCTGTAAGATGATCTGCAATTTTTTTTGTAACTTTTTTGTCAGTTGTCGGTGATATAAAAGCAACAACTAATTTCGTAGCATTAGGTGCCTTTTCATCTTTAATGGTTCTCAAAATCACAGAGCACATTTGACCTTTTTTGACATTGCTTTCCTGATCTCTTAATGATTCAAAAAAATATAATATGCCTGTTTGATACGCCGCTAACTCCTGCCAAACCTCATTTCTTATAGCCAAAGTACGCGTTAAATCTAAATCTTTTTCTTTTATTGAATTCTTTGGATCTGCATTATATTTACGAATATATTCACGAAGCTTTTCTTTGTAGACCGAACTTATGCAATAATCAAAAAAACTTTTCCAATCTTCTTTTGAGATCACGTCCCAATTATTGGAGTAAAGGCTTTCGAAAAAAGGCTTTAAAGGTTTTTGGGAAACTAAATCATTAGCAGTTCCTTCACCGATCCTCCATTCTACATCTCCAGTGTCTTCATCTTGTCCAATATAACAAACGCCATCTCCTTCTTCTATGATAATTTCCCCGACTAAACCTTCTTTGTATTTGCCTGGGTCGGACTTAAATTCATCAACTACTAAATCTAAAAAAGTGTCATCTCTGTTAAAATAACGGATATATTCTGACAGTGCCTCAGCGTGTTTGTCACTATATTCATTTGGGTCATAGTCTTTGCCAGATGCTATTCTATGCAGGCGAGAACTTCCTGTAATTCTTATTGCAGTCCTTCTTAACTTATAAGGTTTTTTAGAGGTCCCTATTAAAACATGAAGCATAAGCAAAACGGGTTTCTTTTGATCCGCAGTAGAGAGAGTCTTAAAATGACCAACTATGTCTTTAAAAAGACTGTCGGCACATTCATTAACCTTACTTAATGTCGGGTCTTCTACCACTTCTTTACTTTTGGGATTTCCCTCACACATTGAAACACTCCATGATACCAAAGTTATCTTTCTTCTGTGATTTACTTGAACTCCAACAGGCGAAGCCGCCTCCTATTTCTGGTTGTATTTTGCAGATAGCATCATATAAATCATGGTATTCCAATTTAGTGAAATGGTTTACAAAAAGTTCACTGAGTACCTGAATGTCAATATCATCAGATGTCTTTAAATCAAAACCAGTTATCCCTTGATATTGCTTTAAAATTAGAGGAATTTCAAGACACTGTTTAAAGAAAAGTGTACCAGGGAGTGGTAAAACAATACTAACAGTGACTTCGTTAACATTACTCAACTGCTTTAGACGTAAAATTAAATCTATATTTTCTTTGAGTGAAATCTCGTCTTCGCCAGGTAAACCAAGAATGAAGGATGGGATAACTTTAATTCCAATTTCTCCTAACATGTTAATTTCTTGGACAAGAGAAGATTTTGTGTAATTGTTTTTATATTTACGTCTATATCCATCCTTCCAAACCAATGTAGATTCTACACCCATGAATATCGTATTTACTCCGATTGCATCAAGATATTTTAAGTGTCTATTTTCTAGGTTTCCTGGATACGAGTAAATTCTCATTGCTATATTAGTTTGACTATAGGATTTTGCAAGTTGCTCTAAATAGTTTGGAGTAAAAACATCACCGGTCTCAAAGAAAAAATCAATGCCATATTGTTGGTGTAATAATTTTATTTGTTCAATGTACGCATTAGGAGATTTTGTGCGATAACCTGACAGTGGTATAGAGCAATACTCACATCTTCTATTTCTAGTACAACCTCGAATCCCCGATATCGGAAATGCTGACATAGCATGGCTTTCGGGATGGCTTTCCCAATTAAATTTCGGGTATAAAAAATCTAAATTAGGAGATGGAACTGTGTCTATATCAATATCATATCCTTTAGAGGCTTCTGAAAAATTAATTTTGTTATTCTCGTTGTACCAAAGTCCTCTAACCTCTTTTGGTGAAACACCTTTCAATAAATTAGATAACGCAATTTCACTCTCACCTTGAAACACATAATCAATGTTTTTGTTATTATTTATTATATTTTTAGCTAAAAAGGAAGTGTGTGGCCCACCTATCGCAATCTTTGCTGACGGATTATTTACCTTAACTTTGTTAATTGCACAAATCGTATTTTTATAATTGCTAAACCAAGAAGAAAAACCAATGAAATCAGCGTCAATCTTTCTGAACATTTCTAATTCGGTTAATTGCTTGCCGTCAATAACTTCGATTTCTAGATAGGGGTTGTGTTTTTCTAAGTAGCTTGCTAAAGTAAGTAAACCCAAAGGCGGCTGAGATTGGATTTCATCCTCATAAGCTAACTGTCCTAATTCATGGGGGCAAAATACAAGCTGAATTTTATTAGTCTTCATGTGTGGCATTCTTATTAATTTTTAAGTTCCATTGTTCCATTGCTTCTTTCTCTGTCTCTACCAGTATAGTATTGTCCCGTAATTGTTTCAGTGTTACTTCTTCGATTATATTTCAACTTTGTTAACCTATAATATTATTTTCTCAATCTTTTGTCTTTCAGTGAAACTATTAAAATATTACAACTTGAACTGTTAACACAAAGACTTTTTATGTAAGCCATAGCTTTAACCCCAACCTTATCAAATGCTTTTCTTAGTACTTCAGAGCTATTTTTCATTAATAATCCTAAATCCTACCCATGATAAAGCCTATAATCTGTTTATATATAGCCATACATAAAAGAAAACCATAGTAATATTTAATCACATATAGCCTAAAATACAAGCAAAAAGATATTAAAAAAATAATAGTTTTTATTGGTGTTTGAAGTAAAAAATATTAATTTCTTATACAAAAGTGATACAGGTATTCATTGCTATTATTACTAAATCAGCACCAAAACTATATCCCACCAATCTAATCCAAAGTACTAACTATTAATATACCCGCCCAAAAGCCAAGATTCTCATCCCATTTAAATTTCATTAAGGATAATCCACAACACGCTTCTGGCCTTCCTTATGATATTGACCACACCGCTTCAAACGATAGCTGATTTGTATAATTGCCCTATGAGCAGGAAGCTTCCTGATTGCCAGAATTGCATATTCTGAACAAGTTGGAACACATGCACATTCAGGAGTAGGAATACCTGCATCCTTCATACCTCTATAAATAGGATACCAGATTGCCCTGTATGTTCTAATTAATAGAATTAACAAATAACGCACAATAAATAACATCACGATACCTCTATAAAATCATTAGTATTGATATCCATTCATAATCTCATTCATAAAGTTTTCGAAGTAGCTTACTTTTAACACATCTGTCATAAACAGGATCACTATCATAATCAGCAATATTAAAGGGATAGTAAAATTCACAAAAATAAGAAATTTCAAACAATTAATCCCAGAAGGGTTTCGATCAATAATATCCCGTGTCTGCTTAGCCTGTGACAAAAACACAAAATTCATAATCAGCCCTATTATATAAAAACCAAAATAGTAAAGTGCCCATGTAAGGAAGGCTGAGCCTACATATGATTTTGTTTCATGAACAGCTTTTTCAAGTTCGTTACTTAAACCAGTGATTCTGATGTTCTGTGTCATAGGCTGAGCATAGTTATTTCTCATAGAAGGATAAGAATGATTAGAAGTAAATGGATTTCCAACTACATTCAGCATCTCACCACAATTGCTACATTGTTCTGCTTGTTCAAAAACATCCTCTCCGCAATAAGGACAGTTTTTACTCCTTCTTCGAACTTTATCTACTTTTATAATTGAGTGTTGCTCTGGTTCAATAGAATCGTGTGTCGTGGACTTAATAATGTTTTGTCCTACATCGATACTTCTATTACAACTGGGGCAAAATGTAGATTTGTCCATCATTAACCTTGGAACTTCAAATCTTGTTTTGCAATATGGACAATTAACTTTAATTGTTTTTTTAGTTTTTACATTGTCAGATTTTATTCCAGAAATATTAGACTTGGGCACAATAAACACTTCTTTGCAGTTAGGACATACTCCTGGTTTGCCAGCAAATTTAGCTGATACTTTTATACTCTTATCACAATTAATACATTTAAATCTAATCTTTGATGCTTCTTCCATATTAACCCTTTCAGTAGTTTTAAAGGCGTTTTGAAAGAATATAGAAGTGCAAAAAAAAGTGGGCACCGCTACATCGTGCTCATCTCAGGCCCGCCAGAGCCCACACGAAACACGCAAGCGATGCCCATAATATATACGGGCATCGTTCTGCTTGCAGCGTCTTCGTGTTTTCAAACTGGCGGTTTGAGAGATGAAACGCCTAAACAATTCAATGAACTTTATTTAATTTTCAAACCAATATTACTACTTTTTATATCTTGAGTCAATGTTAAATCAGCCACTTAATTAACCGCTCCTGAACAAATTAAGCACTTTTAGCGATAAATAATTTATCAGTAAAAAATTAGCTAAATCAAGGATACTTGCAGTTGGTAGCAGACATTTACCAACCCAAACTACGACAACCAGCCCTAATAACTCTCCTGATAACTCATCCCATCGAAATTTCATAATTACTCTATTTATAAATATCTTTCACAATTCTGACAAAAGGCATAAAAGTGGGAATATAAATCAATAACAAAACTATAACACCGAACCTTTTTTCTGCCTTAGTTGTCATTTCTCCTATTCCTTGACAAATTCCCCATATCAATCCTGCTATACATGCAAATATCATTACTCGAATGAACATACAAGCTTCCCCACCACCAAAAGCAATTATCATACCTTTAGAATGATATGCAGCTACAACAGCAGGATAAAAAAAGAGACAAGCCAGTAACGAAACAACAGATAATGCTGTCCCGCCATAATCTACTAATTTATCTTCTTTAATACTCATTCAAATTTCCTCAATAACATAAAATCTTATTATTTTTAAATTCAAAAATTAGTCCCGTTATAAAAACCACTTTTAAGGAACCCTATTTCAGATTAAATCCTAAAAACATCACCCCCAAGGGTGGGGGTATGCCAATATTTACTTTTCATATCTATATGAATTTATATTTCATTGTACTGGCAAAAATTTTGACCCATTTTTTGCCAGTATTTATTTTTATTATTTATCGCAGAAATAATTACTCCTGTTATTAAAGATTCATCGATGGGAAAAGAGTGATAATAAATTTATTTTTTATTTTTTCTGAGGAAAATTATAAGCCCCTAAATTTAAGAGCAAATCAACACAATGACTCTGGTGCTAGCAAAAAAGGCATAGTTGCTTTGTTGTGAAGAATAAATGCCATAATTTTTTATAGGTCTTTATAAGGTTTGTACTTGATTTGAGTATGATTCTGCGGTAAACCAGTCCCCGATTAAATTTGCCAGTACAAACGTTTTCTAACTTATATAGATGAACAGATTAATAATTTGGAGTAATTTAGAAACATGAGTGAAAGACAAGTAATTAATGAAATCAATGATGCCTCTCAGCCACAAGTGATAGAGCATTTTATTGGTCAGGATAAGGTCAAGGCATTGGTTAGGACGGCTTTAGAAGCAAGCTGGATTGATGGTGGCAAATTTCCTGATACATTGGCATTAGGTAGTCCAGGTCTTGGTAAGACTCAAATATCTCATTTAATAGCCAAAGAAACTGCATCTGAATGCAAAGAAACTTTAGCCTCTGATTTTTCAAGTATTTCAGATTTAAACAGGTTCCTTCTCGATTGCAAAGATGGAGACGTTCTCTTCTTAGATGAAATACATACCATAAAAAAAGACCTGATGGTAGTTTTATACAGAGCAATAGAAAATCGAAAGATATTCGGTAAGAAAAGTGACGGCAAATCTTTTTCGATTGAACTACCCCAATTTACATTAATTGCTGCGACAACGGATTTTTATCTTTTGACAAGACCATTGATAGATAGATTTAAGCTGGTTCTGCATTTTGAGTATTATTCAGAACAAGAAATTGAAACCATAATCAAGCACAGATGTCAAAAAATTGGTTGGTCAACAGAACCCCAAGTTTTTACGGATATTGGTAAAATCAGCAGAGGCATACCAAGAGTTGCCTTGAGGATACTTGAGAATGCAAGACGAGTTTCAAGGGCGGATGGTTCTGATGTTATTACTGTAGAGCATCTTAAAAAATCATGTCAATTAGATGGATTAGATAATCTTGGTTTAAATTCAAATGAGCAGAACTTACTCAGGATATTAGCCAGAGAGGATAAACCTGTCCGCCTAAATACATTGGCGATGATGATGGGAACTCTAAGCAGAAATGTAAGTCAGAATTATGAGCCTTATCTTTTTAGAGCAGGGTTAATTACTAAAAATGATAAAGGCAGAATGCTTACAGATAAAGGATATGAGCATATACAAAATAATCTATAACATTAGAGGAACTCATAAAATGAATTATGATGAAAAAAATATACCAGAAATTGTCACTATAAATAAGCTCTGTTCTTTAATGGGTATATCGAGGTCACGTTACTATCAGATTTTGTCAGAAGGATTGATTCTTCCGCCAATTTACGCTCCAAATTCTAAAAGACCTTATTACACCAGAGAAATGGCTCTGAGGAATTTACAGGTAAAGAGGGATAGTCTGGGAGTCAATAACAAAATATGCATGTTCTACAACAAAACCAAACCAACGATTATTTCTGTAACCAAAAATAAAAAGAGCAAAATCAAAGATGAGAATAAGTATCAAGATCTAATCGATGGTCTTGAAGCTTTAGGATTGTCAGGAATAAAATCTGCTCAAGTTCAAGAAGCAGCTAATAAATTATACCCCGATGGAACTAAAAATGTTTCTGAAAGTGAAGTTCTGAAAAAAGTCTTTTGTATAATTTCTGCACAGAACTCAACAGATAATCTCAACAGATAATTAACAATATCTATCCAATACGATAGGAGAACTACCCAAATGTTATCAAATTCTAATGCACAAGACGGTAAAAATTCAATAGATAATGTTTTTAAGGACATATCTTGCAAGAAAAGTGAAAGTCTATATTTTCAGCGATTTGTAGAAAGTAATGATTTTTCTTCTCATACGATCAGAGCTATGAAATTCGATATTCGTAAATTTGCCAAATATTTTACTGAAGCAAATAAAGAACCTTTTGACTCTGTTCGTATTACCACAATGGACTTGGCTTCTTTTAGGAGGTATCTCAGAGAATCCCAAAGACAGGCTGTTTCAACAGTCAACAGAGCCTTAGTCACAATGAGAAGATATCTGGATTGGCTTGTTGATGAAGAAGTTCTCAAAACTAATCCAGCCAAAGCAGTAAAAGAACTGAATCGTCAGCAATTGGCTCCAAAAGGACTTGAGAGAAATCAGGTTCGCAAATTACTCAGAGAAGTAGAACTTAGAACCGACATAAGAAGCAAAGCTATTTTTTCAATGTTTTTACATACAGGATGCAGAGTTTCAGATTTGGTTCAGACTGAGATTGAAGATATAATTATAAATGACAGGTCTGGTTCTGTAATATTCAGAAATGGCAAAGGTAATAAAGAACGACAGGTGCCTCTTACTCTTGCTTGTAGAAGAGCTTTGCAGGAATATTTACAGGTTCGTCCTCCTGTTCAAATTCAGAATCTTTTTATTGGGGAGAGAGGAGCATTAACAGATATTGGAATAAGAGCATTGTGCAATAAATACTCTGCCATATGCGGTTTTAAAATACATCCTCATTTACTGCGTCATAGTATGGCTAAACAATTTTTGAAAGATACGAATAATGATATTGTATCCTTGGCTCAGATTTTAGGTCACCAGAACATACAAACAACCGCACGCTACTCTCAAAGAAACCAAGATGATTTAGCTCAAATAACAGAGCAGTTAAATTACTAAAGTTATAAACCATTATTTGTAATGCTCTATCGCCCATTCTATGTCACTTTTTAATAACCTCTCTCGCCCATCCGACATCATACTGATTAGACCCAATTTAAACAGTTTCATTTTTTCAAGTTTTTCGCAACTATTCAGAAGCAGGTTTAAGCTTTCTTGCTCAGATTCTATCTGCATATATTTTAATTTTTGCTCCAATATCTGGCGGATTTCAAAAGCTTGGTGTTCTTCCACCTCAACAACAATGTCAATTTGTTTCAGTATTTCTTTCGGAACTAGTTTTTTCTCTCTCGCGGTTAAAATTATCACCCCGTCATAGTGAATTATTTCCCAATCATTTTTTTGGAATGTATTATAGTAACATTTTCCAAAAGCCAAGTATTGCCAAATTGTAGATACCGCATTTCTGGTCAAATTCTCGATATTTCCAACTATAACTGCTTTTTCTTCAGGATTATTTTCAAATATATACTTGGAATTAATTGGTGCATCTAAAAACTCTGACTCAATGTAAGTGACTTTCTTGCAAATAATGCTATTACAGAAGGCATGTGCCATAGTGGATTTATTGTTTTTACCACAGATTAATACCCTTGGAATTTTCAATCGATGGTTACTATAATAAGCATCTACTAACTTCCGAAGCGTCTCAACTGCACTCCCTCTACCTACAACCGTGAACAGATTCGTATCCCATAAAATTTCATGAAATCGAAGGTTAATCTCACAACGTAGTTCTGTTTCTTTATCCATCATAAATTACTTAACTTGCCTCACTGACGTTATTTGTGCCCCTGCATAACGCCCACGAATTAATTCTCTGGCCTTTATTGAATTAGTTGTCGTTACAATTTCACTATAAACTTGTTTGTTCCAGCGAAAATTTACTTGATAGCTATTCATCATTATTCCCTTCTAAAATTCTTTTTTTAACATGTTCCTGCACTTTTACTGGTAAATCAAAAAAGTTAATCAATAACTCATCTTTACTTAATTTCAAGTCACTATTTGCAGCATAATCGAGTTCTCCGTCACTGAGCCCTCCCTCTCCCATTTGACTGACTCCCTGACAAGAATCACAGTTGGGGGATAGAGTTAAGAATGTATCATCAAAAAAATAAACAGTATAAGTGTCTAAGACTTTGCTATTTTTAGTTATTGCTTTGATAATCATTATTCATCCCTTTTATTATCAATCATTTTTGTTGTTTTTTCGGAGCCAATCCATTTTTTTGCGGAAAAATCGAAATTACCATCTTCTCTTATTTTAAATACTGTCACTTCTTTACCCAACTCCAAGAAATATTCATCTGTATCTTCGAATAGTATTTTAATGTTATTATCTCTGACATATTGAGCCTTATCTGCTGTTATAACAATTTCAGAGTAGTCAATATTATGGTAGTCAAGTTCTTCAGCGATTTCTTGTTCAGAGTTAGGTTGTTGATTTGTGATTATATAAATCTTATGATCAGTAATGAGCAGATTAGTCAGAACAGAGAAAAACTCAATACTCTGTTCTGATGCTGTTATTGTATTGTCTAAATCTATGGCTATTTTCATTATTTGCTCCAAAATTATTCTGTCTTTTTTTTATCATCCATAATTTAATTATGAGCCCCCTCAACAAAATAACTGTCTCAGGGGCTCTACTCTGGCGGATGCCTGAGATTATGCTACTTTTTTAGTTTCTTTATTTTTTTCCGCAAAATAATCTGCCTGTTCGGCATTAAGAATCTCAAATTTATTTCGTGGTCCTGAGTTTTTGGCATTATTATTTGAATTTAATTTATTTTCAAAATAAGTTACACTTCTGACTCGCATAATCTTTTTGCTCCTATTATTAAAAGTAATTTAATTTTCAACTACTCTTCTCATCAGAGATTTACTGGTACTGGCAAAGATATTTGCTCAACCTCTATATAAAACAAATATTTCCAAAGGGTGTTCAAAATCGTCACAATGATGTAATTCAAAGTTACATGTATCTATAAAATTATCATCTTCATCACCAACAACAATAGATACTTCTTTTTCTTGGTCTTCAATTTCAAATAATTTTTGTCTAAGCTCTTTTATTGTCATTTTTTATTTCTCCAAAAATAAGATTATTTTCTTAACTAACCTTATAATTTTAGAAATATTGGTACTGGCAAAAAGTTACTCATTAGTTAGGTTGTTTCATGTGAAATGGGAAATAAACTTCTTTAGATACATCTATGGTAATTTTCTCGCCATTTTCGATTTCCCTATCAACTTGATCACCTGCTTCAAACTGTTGACCGACACAGTGATATTTTCCATCAATTTGTTTATAACTTTGGATTATAAAACCTAATGTTATTTTGCTATATGCTTGAGGAGCTTCCATTTCTTTTCTCCAAAAATAAGATTATTGTTCTTTATAACCTTATAGTTGGACAAAATACTTGTACTGGCAAAAGATTATTTTCTTCCTCTTAGTTTAAAATATCAGTCTTTGCAAGCAATCCAGATATTTTTAGAGATTGTTCTATGGATATATTTATCCACTTTGTTCCGCCCTCATTCCCCTTTATTTTTATTTGTGGTGGGAGAGGATACTTATTTTTCCCCTCTTGGTTTGAAATATCAGACTTTGCAAGCATTTCAGATATTTTTAAGGCTTGTCCTGAGGTTATATTTATCCACTTTGTTCCTCCCTGACCCCCCATTATTGTTATTTGTAGTGGTAGAGAATACTTAGAATCTTTGTTTTCTTCTATTACCTTCGTTATTTGATTTTCAACATAACTATTTGCCATTATAAACCCTTCTTAAATATTTGTTTTATCTAACATACTGACATAGAGCATTAGATATTTCAAACTTTGTTTTTAAAAATAAATAATTATATTTTCCAGAATAGGGATTACAGTTAAATTTAGTTGAAGCTCTTTTAGGGTCATCAAACATAGCAAAAAGGCTTAATCCATTAGAATCAGATACAGGAGTTAAACACAATTCTCCAACATCTGTTTGTTTATAATAATCGTATCCGTGATGTTCTTTTGTATTTTCTGATTCAGTGAAGCCCAGTGCTTTTAACTCATTTTTTGCATATTGTAGTAATGATATTCTATTAACCAAACTTACTTTTTTCATCTCTTATGCTCCAAAAAAAGTGGTTATATTTCAACTGCTCTTATACTTGGTTTTTTATTTGTACTGGCAAAAATAAATAAGGGGGGAAAATTATTCAGGAACTATTCAATAAGTAAGCACTAATTTTATGAGAATTATATGGGGTAAGAATATTATAGAAAATTATTAAGACACCAGGACGTATACGAGCTTCACCAGCAGGTTTAATTGTAAATTACTACTATCTACGCTACTTGTCTTGTAAGTCTATTATAGTAAGGTTCCAGGTGACTATTATGCCTGTGACAAAGTAATTAACTATGTTCTACTACCATCTATATAAACTACAATATTCACCAAAGTGCCCCGAATTTGGATAAATTCGCTTTGAATCATCATAGATTTTTTTGAAATTTGGGATTAAATCTTCATGAGAGATCCTTTCCTCTTCTGTTTGTGCTTGTGTAGCAATATCCCAGCCACAAGTAATGCCATTTAACCAGAAAATTAATTCCTCATCTATCCTAATAATTTCGCCTTCATCATTGACCCTAAAATGATTATCTAATTGCTTCCAAAGAACTTTTTTAGCTTCATCTATATACTCTTGTTTACTTTGCATTATTTACTCCTTATTAAAAAAACTTATTATTTTTTATTAGATTATTACTCATACAGACTTGTCACCAGGACGCCCAGGATTAATTGTGTGCTGACTTTTGCCCTTAGGCAGACATATTAACTGTCAAAATGAATTGAGGCATGTAAGCGACTTGCTTAGATTCATATCACATTTTCAAAAATATCTACAGAATCAACAGCCTGAAAACCCGTATCATCCAAAAACATTAAAAAAAGCGAAGGATCTATTTGGCTCATGATATAGCCTTTATATGGTATAAACTTGTCAAGCTCTATATCTTGACAATAAATACTTTGACTAGATATTAAATTACTGATTAAGTCATCATCAACTGTTAAATATTCAGCAAAATCTTCGTAGTAACATTCCAGTCCCTCTGCATCTAACGTACTGCCCAATCCTTCAACTCTTTTTTTTGCCCAATTGTAAAACTTTTTATAAACATATTTGTTATTCATAAAACTTCTCCTACTTATATTAATTCACTTCTTTTTTTTGTCAGAACCAACAATACTTACTGTTGTTCCCTTAATCTCCTAATCCTCTTCATTTCGTTAAAGCGTTCTCTTGCTCCTGTCGCAAGATCGACAAACCTTACTTCAGATTTATGATACCTTCTCATTGTTAAATAATACAGTTGAGCATCTGTCAGCTTAATATCCTCTAGTGAAACGTTGTCATCATGTTCTTGATTATATTTCTTTATGCTCCACAAAAAATACTCATATGCAGTTCCATCAAAATCTACTTCTGTATCAATTTCTTCCGCCAAATGCCTCAATAACTCAATCAATTGTTTTTTAGTTTTTACCATCTTTATCTCCATCAAAAAAATACTTATTACTCTTTTATAAGGAATATTAAATCACTATAATAGGGTGAAAATCATTTTTATTACTTATTCTGAAATATTCTTTATATCACTACTTAAACAGGTCTACTACCAGAACGCCCAGGATTAATTGTGAGCAGCTTTATTAAAAGAACTAGCCCAACTATTCTCCATTCGTTATTTACGCCACACAGACTTCTGTGACGTTTTTTTCTATAATTATTTTGGGGTATCCTTTACTTTCGATACTATATTTTTCCTTGAGTTGTTTATTTGCGGTTAGTTCAACAAGATTATGTTTTTGCAATAGTCCTGGTATGTATTTCTTAACCCTTCTATCTGTAACGCTGTTCCAATCATATTCTTTTTGCAAATGACAGACTATATCAGATGTTTTCGAATATCCTTTCTCATTGAGTTCTATCAAAAGTGTTGCTTCAATTTTACTTTTTATAGCTTTTCCGCTTTTGCTCAAAGTTTTGTATTTGATTTGGGGATAGATAAGATGAGCCTTTTCTTCCCCAAATAATTCTAATATCAAATCGCGGGATATGGCATTCATTCTTACCCCGCTTTGCTTTAATAATTTCATTGTATTATCAGCTTCTTGAAGTAATTCAGTTGTATATTCAGGAATAGTATAAAACTGAGTTCTTGGAGTGTTTACATTCTTCTTAAAAAGTCCTCTTTGCATAGAATCTCGTTTTTCATAAGCATTGGCTAACAAAAAATCTGGTATTTCTTCATCAGTTAGTTTTCTCATCAATCCCAAAAGACAATATCTATCAACTCTTTCATTCTGCCGTCCCAAATCTCCTTCTATATAAAACGGGTTACAGATAGCTTTCTGAAATTCTCTCAAAGCACAAACGAACAGAAATTCCCCATTACAAGATCTGAATAAAATATGCTTTTTCGCAAACTCTAACTTTGATATTAAGTCAGATGTTATTCTTCCAATGCCTTTATACAAATTAGGATAATCAGCCTTATATTTTTTAATATCTTTGATTATATTAATATTCTGCTCTAATATTTTCTTCTTCTTATCTTTCCAGCTATCATCTAATCTAATATTGAAGAATTCCATCAATATCTTAATAGCTTTACCTGTATTACAATTTTCTTGTTTCATTACAATATCTATAATGGTTGCAGTACCATAATTGCATCTGTTGCTATGACATTTTAAATAATAATAACCATTTTCTTCATATTTATATAAATGAGCACTTGGTTGTTTATCTTCATGAAATGGACAGGATAATATTATATCATTATCTGATGGTTCTAATCCAAAGTACTTGGCTGGATTCATAGTTTTTAAATATTCTATTAAATAATCCCTATTATCAATAATAATTTCATTATCTTCAGGATTGGTGCCCACATAAACACTACTAGTATTATCCTTATAATAACCGGAGTTATTATTGTGGGCACCTTTCCTGTCATTTCCCATTAATGATTTTCTATAAGAGTCATAATTATCTTGAGTAACAGAATTAAAAGAAGACATGAGATTATTAATATAATATCTAACAGGGTTATATTTAATGATATTAACACAGAAACGAGTCAGGTTCTTTTTAGGTTTTACCCAGTAATAACCAGGAAGACGCATTACTCTACAAGGATTAGTAATAGATGGGTCACCTTTAAAATAATATGCAATACGTTTCTGAACATCTATAAACTGCTCCGAAGTTGCTCCTGAATGTAATAACCAATAGACCTGGAACCCATTTCTGGTCTCAACTACAAAAGATGGAATAATTGGAGAAGATTGTAATACAGCAAGGAACTCAGTTTTTTTATTTTTAACAATATTGAGTGAAAAGTAATTACCATCTGCATCCTTACCACTATCCCAGTCAAGGAAAGAAGCATTAATATTGTTGATTTGATTATTTTTAGTTCCGCCAGAATTAACAATATAGCAGATATCTTGATTCTTGTGTTGATTAAGCCATTTAAGATTCTTTTTGGCTTCTGCATATGTTTGGGGTTTATGAGTCCAGGTTTTATTTCCAACATTAAAATAGATGAGAGCTTCTTTACCATGTATTTCATTAAGAAACTCATCAGTAGTAATAGTTGTGTTTTTTAATATTTCTGTATTTATCATATTATCCTGCTCCAAAAAAAATGCTGGGACATTGGAGGACGCCCCAGCTCTAGCAGGATATATATTCAACAATTACAGCATATTGAATTTTATTTGAGTATTTATTTAATTCATCTTTCCTGCTAGAAAGTAAAATAGAGCCTCCACTCTTGTTATAT
>JAGLTN010000504.1 GCA_023135255.1 Planctomycetota bacterium | reverse complement strand
TTGGATCTATCGAATGATACATTATTTCTGTTATACGCAGGCTGTCTTTAACTGGCCCAACAGAAAACGTTGCTTCATTAAGCGCAGACCATGGATAGAGGCCTCCGTCGATTAGTATTCTTGCTTTGACCTGTGTACTCTTTGTTAATATAACCGGGCCGGCAGCCAAAGTAGCGGTCGCAGACGGAGTACCAGAGGCCGAAACACCTGCAATGAGTTTAAGATTAAAACTGACATCTGAGCTGGTTAAATCCATTTGATGTACTTCAACAGCAACACAGTTTTCACCTGCAACAAGAATTCCCGGATCAAGTGGGAAATTATAAAATATTGTTTCGCCTGTGCCGTAAGCCATAAAACCGAATGTATCGTATAAAATTGTCCCAGCAGGCATATTTGAACGGGCGACTTCCTGACCATTGACATAGACAACGGCACCATCATCGCGAACTAACCACAGATCGAGCGAAAGAACAGACGCAGCTTCAGCGGCGGTTAAATCAAAGTTATGTCTGAAATAAGACGTAGTGTATTTATTATCGCCTGGACCACTGTTAATAACAGTTTCTTCATCACCGTCACCGTAACCTAATTCCGCAGGCCCTGATTCCCAGGGATTATCATTGAAGCTTGTAGCCCGCCAGGCAGTACCTTGATCTGTACCATTATCGAGATATTTCCAGACCGCACCGTCAGGTATAATAGTCATAGTTGAAGTTCCAAGCGGACTGTGAGGCTGCGAACCATCGGTGGTGTAATAAACATCACCTTCGGGAGCCGTCATCGTCAGTGCGAAGTTATTTGGTACTTCACCGCCTTGCTGATTGAATACCGGCGGATTAGGGAACTGGCTGTCAGTCCATTTTAATCTTCCCGGGCCGGGGTAAGGATCGATATATATAGGGTTTGTGTAAGGGTCAAGTATAACACCGCCTAACATCCAGGTATCCGCGGTAAGCCAGTCTCTCATCCAGTCAACTTCTGCTGCATAAGTATAATGGATGGCAGGATTCGGCCAGAGATGGTTACCCAAAACAGACCATCTTGTAAAGTTTCTCTGTTGAGCTTCATCAAGATAAGCAGCGGTATCATCGATATCCTGTTGCAGTTTTGCAGTAGAAAATGGGCCCCTTCGAAGCTCGAACCAACGATCCCAATGTTTTAATCTGAATTCCGGATCATCGAATAATCTTCCGAACCATACTGCGTAGAAATCCTTCCAACCTTCGGAATTCCAACCCTCCCGGTAATAACAATTTCCAAGTGAAAGATTATAATCCCATGTAGGTCCCATTGCGAGTTTGCCGTTGCGGTCTTTGTACATAAACGTGCTTAATCCATAGCCGTCAACATTTCTGGTAATTTCCACGAGAATGTGATGATCAATAAAGGACTGGACGTCAATATATTTCGCATAGCCATCAACGGGGTCGTCAAAATTGCCGCCTTGCAATGCGGTTTCGTAATCAGTAAACCAACCACTAAGCCAGCTTTTTTGCGCTGCGGTCAGCTCGTCATATTCAGGATCAACATATTGGACTGCTTTATTATAAACAGAAGTCATGAAATAATTTTTTACGCCATTGGTGTCCGTAAAACCTCCTTTATCAAATGCAAGCACATAACCACCGGAAACTTCAGGCTCGGTATTGTTTGTCGGGTTTAGCTTTTCGACATCTACCCTGTCTTTGCCTATTTTTATCTTTTCCATGATAATGTAAACACCGACATAATCGCTGTAAGAAACTGAACCGCCCGTAGTGTTGAGGAATGCCTCACAGTATATTGTTCGCGGAGCATACTCGCCTATCTCGTTACTCCATTTGAAAGTAAGATAGTTTCTCATTAACGTCTTATCTGAATATGGCCCATGGATAATCCAGTCAGAATCCGAAGGCATACCGAGAATAGAAGTATTTTTGTCCTCGTTGTTTTCATCCCAAACTTCAAAATTATATTGCTTCTTTGGGAACCCCGCTGAGGTCTGGCCTCTGACTTTCATACCGCCTCTGCCAGCATGGTCCGGGTTATCAGTAATGAAAGATCTGCTTGTATTATCATCAACCTCAATGAAAACTGAATAGACATTTCTGAATGGATAGGTTTGTGTATAGTCATCTTCCTCATTTATATCAAAACCATCAGTATCAATAATAACGATAGGCAGATTCGAATTGAAACCTGCAACGTCAGGATGCAATTCTATAAAGCCATCTTTTGTAACAGGCCCCGGTGCAAGACCAGCAGCAAATGCCCTTGCGGAAATTCTCGTGGTGGAGCTTATTGTAATTGGGCCTGTATAAAGCGTATCAGAAGTTGAAGGGTCCTGCTCATCAAGCCTATAGCGAATAGAAGCACCCGGCGTTTCTACTGTCATGGTCAGCACAACAGAAGTAGTAAAAACACCGCCATCTTGAGAAAACTCAACTCTTTCAGGCCAACCTGCGATGCCCGCCTGATTATTCTCAGCTTCCGGCGTAGGTGTGGAGAAAAACTGCATATCATCAACAGCATCCGGATAACAACCATGAGAGACATCAGCATTTTGCACGCCAAAATCCAGGATATCGATCAGGTTTTCGTTCGCATCGAAAAGAGCAACAACTTCGCCGTCACCATCAAGTTTAAAATTAGCATGCATCGGTCCGTCAACGCCATCTTCATCCGCCCATACGAGCAGATAACCACCAGCGGAAATCGTGGTGTCAGCAGGATATCCAGCTGGAAATTGCCATTTATTCGGATTGGAAAGATCATCAGTGAGGTACATCCCGGCAAGGTCTATTGGGCTGTCAGAAGGATTGTATATTTCAATCCAGTCATCATAATCGCCCTGAGGATCGTAATTGACAGAATCATTGCTTGCGAGTATCTCGTTTATGAACAAAGGCACTGCGTTCCAGTTGTTGGCCATGATAGCAAAATCGACGAAATTGACATTTCCCAAGCCATCAAGATCCGCCTGGCAATCTGGATATACACAGAGAATATCAAGCCAATCCTCAGCTAAAAGCTCCAAATCGGCAAAATTGACCGTGCAGTCACCATTTAAATCTGCTGTTACCAGACCAGTACAGTCCGCTGAGCAAACTACTGGTGCAACTGCGATAATAAGAAGAATAAACAATGAAATTATACCAGAACGATTGGAAACCATATAACTATCTCCTTAAACAGGGGCCAAACGAAAAATTTGCTTAAAAGCGAAACAATTCACCTAAAAACCCACACCCAAAAATATTGTTAAAACACAAACACAGCCCTATTTTAACAAAAATCTTGCCTTAAGTCAACACCCTATCTTCTCAATCGGTTGTATGTTTGGATTTTTATTATCGATTTATCGTGATTTTACGCAATAATCGGATGCAAATTGAACAATAACATGTCAATATTTATACCCTTGAAGGGTAATAAATTCGGCGCGCGCGGGATTGTAACTTATTGTAATAAAGGTTCTTACCTCCGAACAAACGGGGAAATTCAACCGGGAGTAC
Source organism: Planctomycetota bacterium (assembly GCA_023135255.1). GTDB lineage: Bacteria > Planctomycetota > Phycisphaerae > Sedimentisphaerales > Anaerobacaceae > JAGLTN01. The sequence goes on along the minus strand of JAGLTN010000504.1, from coordinate 58 downwards.
TATAAACACAGGGAGAATAGAAAATGGCGGAAGTATATCCATCTGATAATGAGTTGTT
>JAGLTN010000503.1 GCA_023135255.1 Planctomycetota bacterium | reverse complement strand
TTTGAATTATTTACCCGCGGATAAACGGTAAAATTTAATTGGGACCAGTATATTAAGGCAGGTGTGTATGCGATTGAGAATAATTTTAATAATTGCGGTTGGGCTTTGTGTTAATCTTTGCTGCGGCGGGCAGGATAAGAAGCAGTACTGCTATAAGTTTGAAAAGTCTCAGCAGTATTATATTAAGCATATTATGCGGCGAAAAGTTGAGCCTAAAAGTGGTCGAAGTAAGGGGCTGGTAATAGAGCAGAATTTTTCTTTTGGTTATCAGGTGGTGGTTAAGGAGGTCGGTGAGAAAGGCGGGGCCTGGCTTGAGTTCAGATATGACTGGGTGAGTATCGAGCAGAAAGATTTTGAAAAAGAGGTCAGTTACGATTCTGCGAAAAATGATGATAATATTTCGCCTTTGCTTTGGGGTTACAGGGCGCTGTTGGGGGAGGTTTTTCAGGTAAAGATGTCGAGGCTTGGTAAGGTCGAACAGGTTAAGGGGTTTGTGGAAATTCACCAGTCGGTTAAGGAAAAGATCACACCTAACCCGGGCAGGAAAATGCTTGTCAGGCAGATCCAGAATCAGTTTAACGATCTTCTTATGCGGGAGCTGCTGACGAATCTGACGGATATTTATACAGATAAGAAAGTTAAGCAAGGCAGCAGCTGGAGTAAGAGTTTAGAGACTTCTTATGATGCGCAGATAGTGTTTAATAATAAATATAAGGTTAACGAAGTAACCGAAGATGGTTTTGCGATTATCGGGTTGGAATCTAAGATCAGGACCAAGTTTGGCGCAAAGCCTGTTGTCAGAGGTGAGCTGAAGCTTAAAACTAAGAGTTCCGGCAGCCAAAGTGGAACGATAAAGATCAAAGAATCTACGGGCGAGATAATCAGCAGCGATATTAGTCAGAAGATGACTGCTATTACGAAGATAACATCATCCAAAGTCATTACGCCAAAGTCTAACCACGCGGAAATTGAAAGTAAGATTCACTTTGAGTTTAAGAAAGTGGCTGGGCCTAAAGCGAAAACGGAGAAATAACAGATTCTGCATCTGCCTGTCATCAAAAAATCACATGTTCCGGATGGATATAACTTTCTGATTAAAAGGAATATATTATGACAAAGTCAGTATCTATGTATTTGTTAATTTTAGCTATTGTTCTTATTGGCAGTTTTCAGAGCGGTTTTGCTGGTGAGCTAAGCCAGACGGATGTTCCCGCGATGGTGCCTGTTGATCTTGATTCTTATTTGATGTGGGACAGGTTGCCTTATCATCGTATAGGGATTCGCGCTTATATGCGGAGCACTTATGACCGGCAGGGCAACAACAGAGGGGCTGATGCGAGCCATTTCCTTTATTGTGACAGTAAGACTTTCAATGTATCTCTTGATGTAAGAGGTTATGGCGTTTTGTACTTTAAGAGGACGAATCACTGGCACGGTAGCCCATGGCATTATGAGGTTGACGGGGAAGATATGGTGGTTAAAGAAACCGCTACCGCTGACCCGGAGAACGCCAAAGGCAAGGGCAAGCCATCGGTATTTATTCCAGAGGATCTGTTTCCTAATCCCTTGACCTGGACATGGTCAATTACTAAGGGTGCTGACTTAATGTGGGTTCCTTTGGGGTTTGAGGACAGGATGAGGATTGCTTATGGCAGGACGTTTTACGGGACGGGATATTATATTTATCATCTGATGACCAAGGGGATGAAAAATTTGTCGAGGCCTGTGGAGGCTTGGAAGAGGCAGCCGCCGAAGTCTGAGGTTCTTGAGCTTTTAAGGAAATCGGGAACGGATATCGGCCCTAAGGGGATGGGGGTTAAGAAGTATGCGGGTACGATAAAGGTTGAGCCTTTTAAGTGGACGACGATACAGGAGATCAAAGATGCTCCTGCGAGTATCAGGGCTTTGAAATTTACGGTGCCTTGTGAGGATGCGTATGAATTTGGGCAATCGCGTTTGCGTATTACGTGGGACGGCCGATGGCATGCATCGGTGGATGCTCCTGTTGCTTTGTTTTTTGGTGTGGGGCATTTGTATAACAATAATAACAGAGAGTATTTGGTAAAGGGTTTTCCGATCAATGTCAGATATGACGAAAAGAATGTTTATCTTGGGTGTTATTACCCGATGCCATTTTTCCAGAACGCCAAGATCGAGATTCAGGGCAGGGGTGGGAAAACTTTTGAAAATGTGAAATATGAAATTCGCACTACTGCTTTCGAGGATCCGATCAATACTGTTGGGTATTTCCACGGGACATATTCGGATCATCCGAAATTAATAGAGGGGCAGGATGTTACTTTCCTTGATACAACAAAGGTTGAAGGCGGCGGTGACTGGAGCGGCAGTTTTGTTGGTATGAGCTGGACATTTTCGCATGACGGTGTGCTTTGGACGCTTGAGGGTGATCCGAGATTTATCTTTGACGATAGTAAGACTCCTCAGGGTTGGGGGACAGGCACGGAAGAATGGGGCGGCGGGGGTGACTACTGGGGCGGTAGAAATATGACTTTGCCGTTTGCGGGTCATCCGGTTGGGTCTGAAAAAAAGGCAGCTAAGAATGATAAAGACCTGCTCAATAGTGCATATCGTTTTCTGATTGCTGATATATTTCCGTTTGGCAAAAATGCTAAAATAAGCCTTGAGCATGGCGGCGAGAATAATTCTGAAGAACATTATGAGGGCGTTGTATATTGGTATGGGATCGATAGCGCAGCGTTGGTTCGGACTGATATGGTTAATGTTTGTGATGAAAAATCTATTAAAGAGCATAATTATGTTTCTCCGACCGCTGGTGAGCCTTACGATCTTGTTAGTAGATATGAGCTGGGCAAAGATACAGGGAAAAACTCGGAGATGTTCTTTGCGGCTGAGCAGGACAAGGTTCGGGTGATGAAAGGGACGTCAAAATTTGAGGTTAAGATCAATAAGTATAATCTTGGCGTTATGCTTAGAAGGAAATTTGATTATCTTTATCCGAACCAGACTGCTGAGGTTTCGGTGAGGGCTGCTGGTTCTTGGCAGGCAGCTGGTACATGGTATACCTCTGGCAGCAATACGTGCGTATTCAGTTGGGCCAAGGGTGAGCTTGGTGAGGCTGAATATCAGGTTATCACGAGCAATAGGCGTTGGCGGGAAGAAGAATTTTTGATCGGTCCTGTGCTTACTAAAGGCATAAGCAAGCTGGAAGTAAAACTAAAATGGGTTCCGGATAATAGAAAAATGACACCTGAGACGGCTTATCCGACGGAATCTGCCTGGAGCGCGAGCAGATATTGGGTTTATTGTTATCAGATGCCAAAGGTTGTTTTGGCTGCGGGAAAATAGTTGATAGTGTGGAAGGAGATGAAATTTATTATAATAACGCTTAAGAGATTTGATTAAACGGTAATTATATTAACTATGGGAGAACTTAATGAGCGAAAATACCTTTTATGATATGAAATTTGAATCCGATAAGGAGAGGAATGCCTATGCATTCCGCAACGGACATAGCCAAGATTCAGATGATGTGGCAACAAACATTTTTATTATAATAACAATGTGGATATTGGTTGCAATAATAGGTTTAATCTTTGGTGCAATCTTAGGTGCAATGATTGGGCAAATAGTAGGATGTTGGTTTGCATTTTCCATTATGTTGTTAGGATTTGTGTTTGTACCAATAGCGATAATTAAATGCGGGAATTGTCAAAGTCAAATTGAAAAGTTTGCTTTGGAGCACCAAGCTTTTTTAGAAGAAGTAGAAAGAAATATAAGGGAGGATATTCTCAGTCCGTTTAATAAAAGATATCTTAGTTATGAACAAAAAATAGAGAATATTGAAAACTTATTAAATCTTATAAATCATCGTGAAAATCTTGAGCTTGTTGATAAAGATATTAAATTTATTTTAATTCAAAATGAAATAGAAACGAATATTGACTTCTTTGATAAAGAAGTATCAAAGCTTAAAAACAAAGATATTGTAAATCTCTCAAGAATGTTGATAAGGCTTGTTCCGGATGCAAATTTTGAACATGAAGTTGATTATTTTGAAAAAGAAGTGTCAAAATTAAAAAATCAGAAAGATATTATAGCTTCCTCAAAGGTGTCATTTAATAAAGCGAATTTTAAACGTGAAGATGGGGAATGTAAGCATGTTTTATACCAATTTATCGTATTCTTAGAGAGGAAACAAATTCCTTACGACTTAGATAAGCTAAAGAAAACACTCCGTTCAGAATATAAATCTCTGAAGGCAGTTGAGTTTGAAGAGAAATTAAGAAGAGGTCACAATAAAAAAGTTACGGTAGATGACATAGACCATTTAAATGGTTTTGAATTTGAGGAGTTTATTGGGGATATGTACAGGAAAGCAGGGTATAAGGTTACGGTTACAAAAAAATCGGGTGATCAGGGTGCCGATTTAATTATAGAGAAAGATGGAGTTTCAACAGCTGTTCAAACAAAAAAATATTCTGGAAGTGTTGGAAATAGTGCAGTTCAAGAAGTTGTTGCAGCAATGAAATATTATGATTGCGATAAATCCATGGTAATAACTACTGCAAAATTTACTAAAAGTGCTTTGGAGCTTGCTGGTAGAAATGGTGTTGAGCTTATCGATAAGAATGGGCTAGATGTTCTTTTGGACAAAATCCTCTAATCCAATATAGTCAGATTTTGCTTATTTTGTGTTTTAGATAGTGTGAAATTGGCTGTTAAAATGGGTAAAATAATTAAAAATTAAATATTTGACAGGATAAGTACGATTATTATATAATAGTATTGCAATCAGTATTTACGAATGCTGATGCGAGCCTGAAACACAGGTTAGATGGCTGTGGTTACGGGATTGCAGCGGGGTTTATAACCTTGCGGCGGATAGATCGTTTTTTTGGTTAAAAGCGGAATATCTGTTGTGAGCGGCCCAGTGGAGCTGTGATTGACCGGAATAACATATAACGTTTATCAGGAAATGAGGTTTGGAAAATGTGCAGCAAGTCTGAAAGACCGGCAACACCTGCCGGCAAGGCCGTCGCGAGGACGGGAGCTAAAATTATTGTCGATACGCTGATCGATCTTGGTGTCGATACGATGTTCGGTTATCTTGGCGGGGTTGTGCTTCCATTGTTTGACGAGCTTTATGAGGCTCCAATCAATTTTATTATCCCGCGTCATGAGCAGGGTGGATGTCATATGGCAGACGCTTATGCCAGGGTTACGGGCAAGGTCGGCGTTATTGTAGTGACGAGCGGACCCGGGGCCTGTAATCTTGTTACGGGTCTTGCCAATGCGATGCTTGATTCGGTTCCTTTGGTTGCATTGACGGGTCAGGTTCGTACGGAGCTTATCGGTAATGATGCTTTTCAGGAGGCGGACACTACCGGAATAACCAGGCCTGTAACTAAGCATAATTGTATTGTCAAAGATATTAAGGACCTTGAGCGAATTATCAGGGAGGCTTTTCATATTGCTTCTACTGGTAGGCCTGGGCCTGTTTTGGTGGATATTCCGGTTGATATTGAGCTTGATAAATATAAATCTGATAAACCTGCGGAGCTTGATCTGCCGGGCTATAAGCTGAAAAAGACGGGGCATGCAAGGCAGATAAAAACGGCTGCTAATGCAATCAATAAATCGAAGAGGCCTGTTCTTTATGTTGGCGGCGGGGTAATAACCGCTGGTGCGAGCGGCGAGCTTGGCGAGCTTGCGGATAAGGCTAATATCCCGGTTACTATGACGCTGATGGGGCTTGGCAGTTATGACCAGTCTAAGGAACGGTCGCTTGATATGCTTGGTATGCATGGTTCGGCGTATGCTAATTATGCGGTTCAGCAGTGTGATCTTTTGATAGCTGTCGGGGCGCGTTTTGAGGACAGGGTTACCGGTAAGGTTAAGAGTTTTGCACCTAATGCGAAGATAATTCATATTGATATCGACCCGGCGAGTATTTCAAAGAATGTCGGGGTTGATATTCCGGTTGTTGGTGACGCAAAAGATATATTGAAAGCACTAACGAAGGAAGTTGAATTTCAGGAAAGAAAAGAATGGTTTGAACTGATAGGACAATGGAAAGCCAAACATGTGTTCGGCTATGACAGAAAGGCTGACGTAGTTAAGCCTCAATATGTTATCGAAGAGGTTTATAACCAGACTAAGGGCAAAGCAACGGTTGCTACTGGTGTTGGTCAGCACCAGATGTGGAGCGCCCAGTTTTATAAGTACAGCAGACCAAGACAGTTGGTTACATCCGGCGGGCTTGGTACGATGGGCTTTGGCTTGCCTGCTGCTATTGGTGCGCAGATCGCCAAGCCTGGTGATCTGGTTGTATTGTTTGACGGCGATAACAGTTTTAATATGACGATGACGGA
>JAGLTN010000502.1 GCA_023135255.1 Planctomycetota bacterium | reverse complement strand
ACAGGTTAACCAATTATTTTTAGAAATTCAACAGGTTTTCCTGTAATCGCCCACAAAAAGCGGCACAAATATAATCGGCCTCTATGGTTAGAAGGCTTATCCAGGGCTTTTATGGCGGGGTCAGCCAGTTTTCCAACATTGCCTGCAAATCGTAATAATCTATAATACAGTCACCTCCCGGCGGTGCGATGTCGGCTGGGCTGTAGTTTAGCTGCCAGAATTGGGCCAATACGGCAAAATCGTCAAAATTGACCTGACCATCCTCGTTGAAATCTGGACTGGCAATTATTTCAGGGAACGATTTTGTTGCAGTTTTGCCGTCATAATAGGCAGTAGCAACTATTCTGCAATCGCCGCGAGCAAGTTGAGTATTTTGCCAGAGCACATTGAAGCTGTTTATTGCACTGGCTGGGAGGTCATTAAAGTCCTGGTGGAAATCTTCGACTACCACCCCTGCGAGGTCTTTAACTTCAATAGCTAAAGAACCTGTGATTGGCGATTCACCAGTATTTTCAAACACTGCTACTATATTGACATTATCGTTGACAGAGAAGCAAGCAGGGTCAACGGTTAAATCAGTGATCTGTCCCTGCGATTGACCTATGTTAAACTGACAGTTCTTTTTAGCAACTATTGAGCCGTCGGTGTATTTTACTTCCGCTTCAAATATATAATCACCCGCATCGAACCCTGTCGAATCAAACTCAAAGCTGCACGATGCCAGGCCGGAAACAGAGGTCATCTTCTGAATCTTCATCCCTGCGACAATTTCCTCATCAGATGTCTTAACCGCCGCTTCAACCATCAGGTTGATGCCCTGCTGCTGCGAAAGCATTATATAAAGGTCGGCGTTTACAGTTTCGTTCATCATGTATGCAACTTTGTCTGTTTTGAACTGAGCAATAGAATTTTCAGAATTTATATAGTCGATATCAAAGCCATAAGTCTGGTAAAACTCAACAGCTGTCGTTGTTGCTTTGTAGTAGAACGGATAAACCGTAATTTTCAGAGTAGTTAAACCATTTGGCTCTTCTATAACAACCCAGTCAAAATCACAATCAGGCCAGAAGTCGTCACTTGGTGGTTGGTTTTGGCTGGCAGGCGCAACTTGACCATTTATCAGAGCTTTGGCAATAGGTAGATTTAATCCGCTATCAGTAGAGAGGTCTTTTCTCTCTGTCATGCTAACGTTTTGCACACGATAGCCCGCAGGGAAAGTGACATCAACTGCATAGCTCGGCACCTGGGGTTTTTCCGGGACGAGAAGCTCACTACCCTGAGGTATTGTTACATAGTCAACACCTTCAAAATTATTAACATCATACCCTGGAATTGTCAGCTGCAATGTCGAGATGGGTCCGGTTATATTCGTTGACATAGCAGCTTGTGCTTTGACGGTAGGTCCGACAGCTGCTGGGGAGCTATGCACCAATTTCGGGTCGCCATAAAGATGCATAACTGCCGATATATACCCGTTGTGGCCTTTATCCCACCAGTGTTTTCCAGCCCCAATAATATCTCTCTGGGCCCAGACAAATGAAACACCAGCGGTGAGTCCACTGTCTATAAATTTATCGAAGAACCTTGTCGCGAGCCACCTTGACCAGGTACTGTAAGTGACTTCAGTCGCTCCGAGAAACATTGATGCGCCATTTTCAAGGAATGCTTCTGCTAAACCATAACCATCGACATATCTTCCGGTAAGGCAGCTGCTGGCGTAGACCAAAGGCCTGGCCCAGTCGGGACGGAACAAATTATTGACATCTGAACTTGTAATGCCGTTCCATCTGTTGGTATTTCCATGGCCAGACATAAACAGAACTGTTTGATTTGTCATTCCGTCAAGCAATTCATTAGCATTCGGGTCATGTATCCGTGTCACACTGTACCCCTCGTCTAATAACCTGCGACGTATTACATTACGCTCTTCTCTGAACCTTGAATCATCTTCATCATCACTTCCGCTGGCACAAATCGCAAACGGATTGTCAAGAGTATAAACACCCTCAGCTAATCCTATACTCCACAGCAAGGGCTTTTCAAGTTGCAATGCAGTATTGCCGACAATCCTGCCCATCGCAAGATCAGGCCAATAAGGACCATTACCATTTGTGTCACCATAATAATTGTCTGTTATTCTGACATAATGTTCTTTTGCATTTGTTGTGTAATACAAATCATATTTTCTGTTGTAACTCGGTAGTATCTGAGTTTCACCGACTATCAGCAAATAGCGACCGGATGTCCAACCTGGTCTCATTTTGTTCGCCCACTCTCCCCCTTCGGAGATCAAACCATCAAAAATATCCCGTTCCTGTGATGGTCCTAAACCACCATAAGAAGTTATTATTTCAATGTCACCAACATTGCGTTCATTTGCTCTGTAGCCTCTGGCAACGAGTATCTCGTCTTTGCTGCAAGTTAAAATGTTACCAACAGCAAAGGCATCTCTGCTATTTAAATAATAATCAAAATATCCAACGTGTCTATGAGTTAAGGCCCCGGCAGTTGACATGGAACAGCTTATTTTTTCGATCCGGTCGCGAGATTGCATAAAAATTATAATCTCTTCGCTGTCGTCGCCATACACATCCGCGACAGATATTCGATCACCGGATTCGAGTGAATAGCTGAAACTATGCTCATCACCTTCGTCGTCATAGATATATATGGTATCAGCATCGATATCTGCAACGATTATTTCATCTTTATAGTCGCCGCAAACATTACCCACAGCAAAACCGTCACCCGTTTCGTAGCTGCTCGGTATTGTTGTTGCTTCCACCCAGCTGGAATAACCTTCGTCATAAATATAGATCGTATTATCATCATCATGGGCAATTATTATTTCATCAAGGCTATCAGCGGCAAGAGTGGTACAGCCAACATTGCCTGTAGCAAGAGCATCGCCGCTCTCATAGCAACTGACAAAATGTGATTCATCATTAACACTATTAAGGGCAGGCCAATACTGATAAATAGTTATCCTTCCAAGATTACTTCCATCCCCATCAGCAATCACTATCTCTTGCCCGGCAGCAAAACTTCCATAGCCGAAGAAAACTTCAGAAGTATTTCCGACTGCAAGAGCGTCATTGCTATGTGCCCCATCATGGCTTATTTCGCCTACATAACCTATTGCATCGTAAAACAGAATCCGGTCTTCTTCGTCTTCCAGTATTATTATTTCTTGCCCTCTGTGTCTGCTGTCGGTCAGCGTTTCGCCGACAGCGATCTTATCTGTTCGGTCGAATCTTGTTGAGGAAGTGGCATGTCCCTCAAAAAAACCAAAAACACCATTTCGTATTGTTGCCAGTTTCGCCATCGTAGAGAAAAGTTGATCGCAGTCAGCAGCAGGGTTCGTACCCCAGAGAATTTTAGGATTTGTCACTATCATGTAGTCTGATTCAACCAGACTGTCGTTAACTTTATTGCGCAGCGACAGCCCTTCACGCCTGAGCATTCTGCTGGCCTCATATTCCAGACCGCCAACAGGGAATTCATAATCTAATGTTACCATTTCTGAGCCCATAGTATAATTTTCAAAACCGTTATACATTACCGGGATAATGGTATATTCAACATCATAAGTGTCATCGTAATGGGCCATGGGATGCATCACTTTGCCATCTTTAAAATCGATAGTAACAAGCGAAGTTTTGCTGAGCCAATCGTACTCGGCAACGACGTTATAATCGGCAGTTTCCTCGGGCAACACAACAAACCCCGTCACTCGGTCATATATCGTCTGCAATAAAGCATTTTCGTCCCCACGGTTCTGTAGTTTTAATGTTACATTCAGACAGTTATCGTCATTAGCAACTTCTCTCCTCCTGAATTCAACTTTTCTCGGCTCATACGTAGCCACTACCAAAGTGTGTGTCACTGTTACCGCTATTGCATGTGGCCCATTGGAATAAACCTTGGCTACAACATTATATTCCCCGACTTCCAAACCGCCGGCATCATAGCTGGCTGATAACCGCTGGCAGTCGTAAGCTACAAAATCGGGGGTATTGCTATCGCAGAAATATACCTCTATTCTATTAACATCGCTTCCGCTAATAAAAGTGCCCCAGCGTGTTTCTCTTTCATCCCATGGAGTCTCACTTGCCACCACAAAAACATCCACCATCCTACCAGCAGGAACCTGGCTTTGCCCTTCTTCGATCAGAATATCATATCCGTCACGAGGCGAGTCGAAAGCCACCTCAGCGGGAAAGTCTGGCGCATCCATATAAAAACTCATCACTTCATCTTTTATCATCCCCGCCATATCATAAGCTCTCGCCAGCACCATCATATTTTGGTTCACGTCATTTATATCAAGATGCATCAACACCGGGTCAATGTAGAATTTGTAAGGCGGCGAAAAATCTATTTCAATAAGTTTGCCTTCCATATAAAACTCTACTTTTTGCATCTCGGTATTGTCACTGGCATCTGCGGAAAATTCCATTGGAAATTTTTTGCTTATTCGAGAAATCGAATGTATCTGCGGATTTGTGCTGTCGGCCAAAGACAGCGTTTCAAAGTAGCCTTGCTCGCTGCTAACGGTGTTGTCACTACCATCAGTGGAAAGAACTTTATAATGATAGATAGTTGACGGATCAAGATTATCAAGGTTGATTTCATGTTCTTTGTCGAGTGTCCCGTCGGATTTCCGTAGGCCATAGACTTTTGCATTTTTGTCAAATATCACCAGACTGTTGCTATCTTCATCAGTTACCCATTCTATCTTTGCTGCTTTATACGTAATACCAGAAACAGTCGGCCCTGAAGTTATTTCAGGTGGGTCATTATCACATTTCCAGGTTTCTACTCGGCTGTTATTAGACTCATTTTCTTCAAAGATAATGTCCTGATAGTCAGCTGTAACTACAATATAATCCGAACCGGAGCCGCACTGCCAGATATGGCTAAATGTCTGGTCGAGTCTTTGCCCTGGCGAAAGAGTGACAGTGACAGTTTTTGTGCTTACCTTATTGCCATCAACATAAAGAGCTGTTTCATGCCCGGATGCTGCGGTTTCATCTCCAATATTCATCAACTGACACCAGATTGTGGCTCCATCTGACCAAACATCTGTAACGACCAGGTCCGGTTTCGACAATGCTCCGCTTGCAAGTGACATCAGTATAATAAAAACCCAGACGAATTGCTTTTCTGTTTTCATCGTTTGACCCTTTCTCTATATACACGGGTTTACACTTTTCCCCACCAATTTTCAGCGAGCGATGTGCAGAACATTACCACCAATAGATATTTACCATCTCGCTCGCTGCGCGTTGCATTATCGCATAAGTATGGCTAAAAGTCAAGAATAACCCGGCATCCCCGTAAGTTCCTGCGAAATTCTGAATTTACTTTACGCAAAAGCTGTTTTTTTGCTGAATATAAGCATATGTCACAATATGAAAGGGTTTCAAGTGAACCAAGGCTTGACAATTACTTACTCGCCTTTGGTCTTAGGAGGAAAAGAGTTGAATATTATATCCTCAGCTTTGCCTGCTAATCTGGCGAATTTGATCTTTCTCCGGAGAGATTTTATTTCGCTGTCACTGCCGATAAGCTGTGCTGCTTTTTCAACCCTCTTAGCTGCCAGGTCGAATTTGCCCGTTGCAAGGCAGAGAATCGCTGAGTCTTTCAAAGTAAATACATGATGCGGGTCTAAATCTAAAGCCTGTCCAAAAAATTCGTCGGCTTCTTCTAACAAACCTCTTGTTGCACTTACCAGAGCCAGGTAATAAAAGGGGTCAGGATTGTCACTATCCGAATCAACCGCCCTGAGCAGACAATGTGTTGCATAATCATAATCGGCGGTTTGCAGAAACATTGACCCCATAGATATTAGAGCTTCACTGTCTTCGGGGTCAAGTTTCAGTTCTTCAAAAAGGAACTCTCTTGCCTGATTTATTTGTCCTTTTTTCAGAGCATATTGAGCAAGCCTGTAATTAGGCCCGATAAGTGTATCATCGTTTGATATGGCTCGATGGAACAGTTGTTCAGCATCGCGGAAATTGTCTTTATTAAAAGCTATCTCACCAAGACAGAACATAGCCTGCGCATGGTCAGGGGTAAGTTCCAATACTCTATTGAACTTTTCCTTTGCAGATTCGATGTCGCCAAGCTGAAGCAGGAACAATCCAAAATCAATAATGACATCAGTATCGCCCGGATTTTCACGCAGTTCAGCAAGGAAGTATTCTCTGCTGGTCTGATTATCTCCATCGAACCAGTAAGCCTGAGCGATGCGGAAGTTTATCTGCGGATGGTCGGGTTCGAGCTTGGAAGTTTTTATCCAGCAGCTGATCGCTTTTTTATATTCGCCTCTTATGAACAGGCTGTTACCAATATTATAAAAACACAGAGCACAATCAGGTTTGATCTGCTGAGCAAGGTAAAACATTTCCTCTGCCTTGCCATGTTTGTTCATTTCAGTATAGGCTATTATCCTGTTGCAATAAGAAGGCTCAAAATCGCGGTCTAAAGATTCGATCTTTTCAAATGTCTCTATCGCCAGGTCATACAGACCTATACGAGTATAATCGATCGCCAAAGAATTAAGTGTTTCCAGATCATCGCCTGTCAGCTCAAGGGCAGCTTTGTATTCTTTGATCGCTTCTTCAAAACTGCTCATCGAGTCGAGAGCCAGTGCTTTATTAAAATGGAGTGAGCTGTCAGCGGGGCTGATCTCCAACGCTTCCTGAAGCTGGACCAGCGCCATCGCCACTTTGCCATCCTCATAAAGTTCATGAGCATAACGTGCTATTTCTTCAGCCCTGCCAAATGAATCGTATGGATTCTCGTCAAAGACCATTACTACACCTTAAATAATTAATCCTTTAAATATTAAGCCAGATATGAGGACTATCGCTCAGAAATACCAGCTGTTTTACTTGTTTTTGCCCATTTTAACAGTTTTTTTATTCTCACAAAAAAACACTGGCAATCGCCTTTGTAAGTTCTTATAATAAAGCGGGTTAACAATATGTCTTATAATCAGCGGTTTTTATGAAAGCCTCTGTTGCAGTGGTTTTTCTGGAAAGTTGTTGGTTTAAGTCTTATAATACGCAGGCTAATCAGATGGGTACAAATGTGAGGCCGACTGATATTTTGATTGGAGAAAAATAATGGTTACAGAAATAAAAGGTCAGTTAACCGCCGGTAAAGGCAATTACGCGATAGTTGTGAGCAGATTTAATGAGTTTATTACATCTAAGCTTTTGGGTGGTGCGGTAGATTGCCTTGAAAGGCACGGCGCAGACGAAAAGCAGATAACCGTAGTCTGGGTTCCGGGTGCATGTGAGATAACACTGGTTGCTAAGAAATTATCACAAAGCGAAAAATATGCAGCTGTGATCTGTCTCGGTGCGGTAATCAGAGGTCAGACGAACCATTATGATTATGTGTGTCAGCAGGTGACCAGAGGTATAGGTCAGCTCAATTATGACGCCTCTGTGCCGGTGACATTCGGCGTTTTGACTTGCGATACGTTAGAGCAGGCAGTTGAGCGTGCAGGGACCAAAATGGGTAACTCCGGCGCAAATGCAGCATTGACCGCTATAGAGATGGTCAATGTGATCGACCAGATCTGATTTGTGTTTTTATACCCTTGAAGGGTAGTAAATGTCCGCGAATAAATCCGTAACTGGTTATTTTTAAGTTAGTTACCCGCGGATAAG
>JAGLTN010000501.1 GCA_023135255.1 Planctomycetota bacterium | reverse complement strand
TCAATCGCTTTTCCACCATCAGCCTCTATAGTTTTTCCCTGACGATCTGTAAGATAAACTCCGGGCCCACACTCCGGACATGCCACAGGCTGAGCATGAAAACGCCTGTCACCAACATCAACATATTGCCCCCCGCACTTCTCACACATCTCAAAGCACCCCATCGTCGTATTACACCTGTCATAAGGCACCGCCTTAACAATAGAATACCTAGGCCCGCAATTCGTACAGTTAATAAATGGATATTTATACCGAAAGTCCTCCTCATCGGTCATCTCCGCAAGACACTTCCCGCAGGTAGCAATATCCGCCGCCACCTCCGAGCTAACCACCCCACCCGATTCACTGCCTCTGATAACAAACCCAGTCTCAGCTTCAACCACGTTTATATCGTCAACAACAACCGATCTTATCTCACAAGCCCCTGGCCTGTCCGCACCACTGCGCAGCTCATCCAGAAACTTCGCAATAACCTCTCCACCACCCTGCAATTCAACAACCACACCGCCAGCATCATTATAAACGAACCCGCCAAGCCCAAGCCGACAAGCGATCTTATAAACCGCAGGCCGAAAACCAACCCCCTGAACCCGACCCGTTATCCTTAAACGTTTTCTCTCAACCAACACAAAAACCTCTAACATAGAAAATACAGAACCATATAAAAAAAGCATTATACCCCCCACCCCCAAATAATTCAATCCCCCCAAAAAATCCCCCAATAACAAAAAAAAATGCAGTATATCACAACCAATGTTGTTAATTATACTGATCTCAATTGAATTTTACCGTTTATCCGCAGGTATCCTGATTTATCGGGATACTACCCCCAAGGATATATTTTTGCAATAAGTCATTATTAATACGTTAAATTATTTTTTCTCTTGACCCTCCCCTTAGGGGATACCTTACCATACATGATATGCGAAATTATGCGACCGATGTGTTTCGGTCTGTGATAATCGAAAATTTTTATCAGGAAAGGGGATACACATGTTCAGTATAGGCGAGTTTTCAAAAATCACAGGTTTGTCTATTAAGACAATTCGTTTCTATCATGAGAAAGAAATACTCATTCCATCTTGCGTTGATAGTAATACTGGCTATAGATATTATGACCATAGCAATGTCGAAAAGGCCCGTATTATAATTTACTTCCGCAACATTGAATTCTCTATCAATGAGATAAAAGAAATTCTCGACAACTATAATGACCAGACTGACATTCTTGATTATCTTGAACAACACAAGCAGACTATCGAAGCCAAAATTCGAAAGTATAAAAACATTGTGATTTCTTTGGACAACATCATTTCGAACGAACGAGAGGCTATAGCTGCTATAGAAAATTCATCATTTGAAATAGAAGAAAAATCACTGGAAGCCATATTAATTGCTGGTGTTCGTATGCAAGGTAAATACAGTGATTGTGGCAAGGGATTTACGCGGATCGGCAAAAACTTTGGGCGTTATATATGCAGCAAGCCTTTATGCTTGTACTACGATGACGAATATCGCCCAGAAGATGCAAATTTTGAAGCGTGTATACCAATTCGCAGGAGCAAAGAGGTTGAGGGCATATCCGTCCGCCAATTACCCGCTGGCCGATGTATTTCGCTACTTCACAAAGGACCATACGATGAATTAGGACGGTCTTATGCTAAAATACTTGAATATGTTAATATAAAGAAATACGAAATTATTTTGCCAACACGTGAGGTCTACCTGAAAGGCCCGGGAATAATCTTCAAAGGTAATCCGAAAAACTATTTAACCGAAATTCAGATGATGATTAAATAGTAATGTAGGGTGAATAACTTGTTTGCATACGCGGTTTTTTCCTGCTAATCCCAGCTGAAAACCCCAAAAAACCGGAAAAATCGGGGAAATCCCGCCCATCAACAGTCAGGCCTCGGATACCTTCTCTTCAAATTGCAAAAACGCCCCTTACCTGCCCTGCGAACACCAGAAAGGTTAACACTACTGCTAGCTGAATACCATTTACCCCAATTATTCGCCAGCATAGAATAATCCTTTGAATCAACATAAACCGCACTGCTCGCACTGCCCGGAATATACGTAAAACTGTCATCCAGATTGCTCAAAGCATTTTTATCGCCACTAAGCCATTCATCGGACATGATTTTAAGGTCTTTTTCATTAACAGTACCATCAAGATTGATATCCCCAACAAGAGAAACAGCACTCGATGCACTATTATAACCCACCGCCCCCAACGCAGTACGAACAGTCGCCAAACTATTGTCTTCAAGCAGTTCAGAAACCATAGCACTTTTTTGTGCATCCGCCAAAATCATCGAAATAGGAGCCAACGTCAACCCAGCCGCCGCCTTAGCAGTAATCGCCAGCAAACTGCGCCTGCTGACCTTATCCTTGTCAGATTCCTGATTCGTTAAACAAGCTCCACCTTTTGGAAAATCCGATCCCATTTCATTCTCCTATAATTATGGTTAATAATCATGGTCTTCGACCATCTACGTCCGATTACTAAAAAAATCATAAAACCACATAAAAACATCCAATTACTATGCTAGAATTGCCAACTTACCTCCCCCACACTCCCACAGTTAATCTAACCGCGAATACCGCAAACTCTGCACTGAAACTCCAAAAATCTCAGCCGAGCCAAAAAATTCACCCGGATTTCACCGAAAAAAACAAAAAATCCT
>JAGLTN010000500.1 GCA_023135255.1 Planctomycetota bacterium | reverse complement strand
AGGTAACTATTTCGTTTGTGATAAGCGGCCATACCCCCGGCGACAAGGGTTATGTTTTTTCAGGTAGGAATTCTGCTACCGCTCACGTCATGTCGTGTGAAGCTCCAACCGGTGACACCAGGCACTTCCTGACAAAGTTTGGGGACGGCGGAAACCGATGGTGCTGGGAAGCATTTAACCCCGGAGATAGCCGCTATATCTTTGCCGATGCTAATAGCAGAAGAATTACTTTGACGGTTGACTTTGCTGTAGGCAGCGTAATTTACTATCTCGATGATCAGGTTTGGAATACGCAAAATGATGCTACCGGCAGCTTTACTGATCTTACAGATTTCACTATTGGCAGGCAGCTTTGGGCTGAGTTCGATGGCGAATTGGATGACTTCAGAATTTACAGCAGAGTTCTGGAACTTCCTGAAATAGCTAAGCTTTGTATTGAAGTACCTGAAACCGCCTGGAACTATAGCCCGGTTGATGGTGATATTGCAGCAGTGACACCTGACTTCGATCTTACATTAAGATGGTCTGCGGGCAAATCTGCACAATCTCACGACGTTTATTTCGGCAACAGTTACTCTGCTGTCGAAAATGCTACCCCTTCCAGCCCGGAATATAAGGGCAATCTTTCGAAGTATATAACAACTTATAATTTAACAAGCCTTGACCCAAACTTGACTTACTACTGGAGAATTGATGAAGTTAACACTGAAAGAATTTATACAGGTTCAACTCTATCATTCAGCGTTAGTGATGTCTGGCTTTATACTTTCCATAACAGCGTGGGAGATCTCGATGCAGATGAAAGACTTTGCGCCTACGCAATTCAAGGCTTTGCAAATAAAACTAAAGCAAGACTCTTTATTGATACCAAAGGCGGAAACGCCGGTAACTTAACAGCTGACGAATACTGGGTAAATTACCTTCAGACAAACAAAGGCTGCAGGTTTGGAATTGTCAACAACCTCAGAGAGCTTGTTCAGTTAGCGAAAGCTTCCGGTTTTGTTAATGGCTTGGTTCTGTATGACCCTTATACACTGGCCGAGGGCGGTGAATTAATGCCGGCTTTGAATATCGCGTCATCACAAGATCGCCTGCCGGTAACCGCTAACATGATCGCCTACCTCTCTAAAGCGATCCAAAACCACGGCTCTGCCAGGTGTTTTGATGGCATGGATACAGTGGACATAAGAGGCAACTGGGCAACTCACCTTGCCGCCCAGACAGACTACGTTAATAACCACATGGCTGGCAAACCAAGAGACGGCGTCTGCAAAGTACACCAGAACTTTTCAACTTTCAATGACATACACAACTTCAACTCAGGTTTGGATTACGGCATAATCAAAGGCTACTTCATCATGGATATGGCACCAATGGACTCAGCTCAAAGGCCTCTCTACGATGCCGTAATGGATTATCTCGATAAGCCCGCTATGGTATTCGGTGGATGGCATGATGAAGCGGGAGACCTCGCTGCTTCCTCAGCAAAAGGTAATTACACCGTACTGTCAACTGTCAATCTTAGCTTCTTTGCACATGTTCCAGTTGACCCGGCTAATCTGTGGATGAGAAAACCAACATCAGGAAAAACCCTCGATCCAGATAAATACTATGTTATGATACAGGCTTCTGACGGCGATTCTATGGGCTATGAAGTTGGGCTAAAAGTTTCTGGTTGGTATGGCTATTCCGTCTGGCTCGATGTAGATAGAGGCACAACTCCAATAACATGGACTTGTCAGCCTCTGGCTGCGGAACTTTGGCCTGCTATAACGGAATACTATGTTCTTACATCTACAGCAAATGATACTTTCTGTACGGGACCTTCAGGTGCGGGATATTGCAGACCATCACAACTGCCTAACCTGGCTGATTTCTCTGCCTTTACCGAAATATATCTGCAAATGACTGGTCTGCAATGGATAGAAAACTGGTGGGGAAAAAGCGAAGATATGTGGAACACTATGAAAGCATACGCCCCTTCTATAAAGTGCTTCGGCCATCAGGGAACTGCAGGAGGTTTAAACCACTGGTTAGATGATGGTACTCCCGTTGCAATTTCAGAAGGTGGTAGCTTATGGCATCCTTTCCTTAACCCGACAAATCCAGCTGATCCATATAACATTAGCGATCCGAACAATATCGTTAATCATATAACTGCTTTTGCTGCGACCAAGCAGACTCCTTACTTCATAACATGTTATGACAATCCGCCGCATGCTCTTATATATTCAAAGCAGTGCCAGGCATCTCTGCCGCCTAACTTTGAAATGGTAACGGTGGAAGATTTCATGGACCTCATGGATCAGATGGTACATCCAAAGCCTTGGGGAACACTGCTGACTTATGACGATTTCGAAT
>JAGLTN010000050.1 GCA_023135255.1 Planctomycetota bacterium | reverse complement strand
TACCATTCATGGTAATAAATTTCCGCGAATAAATCTCTAACTTCTTATCTTTGAGTTGTTTACCCGCGGATAAAGCGAAAAATTTAATTGGGATTGGTATTAAGTAGTTGGAAAGGATTATTATGACTGAGGCAAAATCTGATTTCAGCGAAGAGAGAAGAAGAGAAAAAAGGCTGAATTACCTTTGGCCTATCTGGTTTGCACAAGAACAAGAACTTAACAAAAACATCACTCAAGGACAAATGGTTGACGTTTCCAGCGGCGGAGCAGCTTTTACTTGTCATGCTGACGAAAACTGCCCTTACCCGGGACAAGAAATATTATTAAAATTCAGCCTGCCCCGATATGAATCTAATAATGAATATTACATGGCCAGTTTTTCAAGACAAGGATACGTCAAAAGAGTAGACCAGGTTGACCGTTTTATAAAGAAAGTCGCCACTCAATTCGCTACCCCCTTGCCATTTAGCCCATCCCTGCAAAACTCCACAGATATAGAAATTGAAAAAAGAAGTAAATCAGCAGTTATCTAAAACCAAACGAATTATTTTGGCTGCTGACTGCCTAACCAGTTCAACGCTGCTTTGTAAATTATTTCATGTGAACCTTCAAAAACGGTTACCCTGACATTTCCAGAGCTCCTCCTGAAGAGAACTTTTTTATCGCCATAAGTTGGATCATTATATTCGTCTGTCAGATTTACGGGAATCTTTTGGTTCTCAACAAAAAAATCAATATCTTCCGAGCTGATCTTATCGCCAGGGTTACAAACCGCATTAAACGCCCAAAGTGAATGGCTTATAGGAACACTTCCTGTATGACCATCGTGAATGCCGGCATTAATATCGAGTCTAACCGAAGTTGCGTTTTTAAGATAAGTTATCGCTGACCTCTTTACATATTGCTGATCAACTTTTTTATTTTCACCTGGTTCCCCGCCACAAGATGCTGCTATCTCATCAGCGTAATGACGACCAGCCTCGCTGCATTGAACGTACCATTGTTCAAGATCAACAATAGGAACCCACGC
>JAGLTN010000005.1 GCA_023135255.1 Planctomycetota bacterium | reverse complement strand
TCGCTCTGGCAGCCGATGCAGCAGATAGCCGTCCGCTTAAAACGAATGTATCCAAATATCGCTGTTACCGCCGTCGCTGTTGACCAGGAGGCAAAAGAAGCTCTAAGGTCGATGCAGATTATCGGCTTCAGGTGCAGATATGCGATTGATTCGGTCGGCGAAACCGCCCGCTGGGCGGATTTGTCGCTTGTCGCCAGCGGCAGTGCAACTTTGCAGGTAGCTTCAGCAGGTTGTCCGATGGTCATAATATACCAGTCGAACAAATATTTATGGCACCTGGTGGGCAGATGGCTGGTAAACACCAAATACCTCTCACTTGTAAATATCCTGAACCAAAAAGAACTTGTACCGGAGTTTATGCCATACTTTGATTCTACAGAACCGATCTATGCCGCAGTTGATAACCTCTTGGCAGACAAAACCAGCCTCGCCAAACTCAGTAGCGACCTGATAGAGATAGTCAAACCTTTAACTGTTAAAAAAGCTGGAAAAGAAGTTGCCAAAACCATAATTGAAATGTTAAATTAGCAATAGCAATAATATTAAAATCAAATTAATTATATTTCGAAAGGTATCTGCCATGAGTAAAAACATTATTATTTTATTAGTTACGCTTTCAATCGCAGTTGTCGTACTACCGGGATGCAATGCTCAAAACACAGGCAAAGATGTCGATACCATAGCTTATGTAATGGGATCATTTAAAACTACCGAAGCCCGCAACTTCCCGGAAGTTTACGCCGCTACAGAAAAAGCACTTCAAAATTTAGGGTGGACTACAACTAAGGTGACAAAGGATGCGGTTTCCGCAAGGATCATTGCCCGCAACAGTTTCGACAAAAAACTGAAAGTTAAACTTGACGCAACTCCGAACGGCACAACCGAGATCATGATAAGGTATGGCACGATGGGCCACGAAGCCAAGTCACAGGTCGTCTATGACCAGATCATGAAGAATCTGCAATAGCTTTGATAACGCAGTTTATTGTTGTTTAAATTTTAACAAGGTGGAAGTTTGCTTAATCAACAGGTTTCCACCTGTTTTTATGAGTAAGTAACATGCAGGAATTTGGGCTGCAAAATTTAGGAAAATTTCTAATCCTTGTCGGCATAATTATTTCGGCTTTGGGAGGGCTGATTATCGTTGCAAACAGGTTCGGCTTTTCCAGACTGCCTGGTGATATCGAATTTACCGGCAAAAACACAAAACTATATTTACCAATTGTCAGCTGTATAGTAATATCTGTTCTGCTGAGTTTGATAATCTGGCTTATAAATTTCTTCCGCAAATAAAAAACATGTGAAAGGACAGGGAAAATGAAAGTCGTAGCATTTAACGGCAGTCCAAGAAAGGGCGGCAACACAGAATATCTACTAAATACACTTCTCGAAACCATATCCCAGCAGGGCATCGAAACCGAGCTCGTCCAGATAGGCGGAAAACTTATCCACGGATGCACAGCCTGCGGAAAGTGTATCGAAACAAAAAATCAAAAATGCGCAATAGACAATGACATAGTAAACGAATGCATCGGAAAAATGATCGAAGCTGACGGGGTCATCTTTGGCTCACCATCATATTTCGCGGATATGACCCCAGAAACAAAAGCTCTCATCGACCGCGCAGGATTCGTTTCTTTCGCCGCTGGTGGCAAACTTTACGCAAGAAAGATCGGAGCCGCTGTAGTTGCCCAACGCAGAGGCGGAGCAGTAAATGTACTCGATTCAATAAATCACATGTTCCTTATGTCAAGTATGATCGTCCCCGGTTCTATATATTGGAACTTTGGCAACGGCATGGAAAAAGGCGAAGTCGCAAACGATGCCGAAGCGATAGCAAACATGAAAGACCTCGGCCAAACAATAGCATGGCTAATCAAAAAAACCAGAAATTAGTCAAGAGCTTCCAAAATCCTCGCTTTAGAGTGCTTTAATGTTTTCTGCAGGCATAAAGTCAGCACGAAAAATTAAATTACTCTAATCCCTCATTAATTCAACGACTTCCTGAGAATTACTCGCAGAAACAAGAGATTTACAAAAAGCTTTTGAATTGGCGATCTTTGCTATTTCGGCAAGTGCTTCAACATGAGGACCCGACATATCGGGCGCAGCAACCAACAGGAAAATCAGATTCGATGGCTTACCGTCGAGCGAATCAAAGTCAATGCCCTCAGGGGATATACCAATCGCCAGCTTCAGAGTAGATACCGAATCAGTTTTGCCGTGAGGTACCGCAATGCCGTCCTGCAACCCGGTGCTTCCTTTGAATTCACGATCCTGTATAGCTTTTAATACAGCATCAAAATCGTCAATTTCTCCAGCATCTTTTAATATTTGAACGAGTTCGCGTATTACGTCCGGCTTATCTTTTGATTCCAGCGGAACTTTTACAATTTTTTCGACAATCAAATCAATTAACGACATAATATGCTTCTCCTAAAGCTGCTTATTTTATACTACACTACTCACACTTGAGTTTTACCGTTTATCCGCGGGTAAAT
>JAGLTN010000499.1 GCA_023135255.1 Planctomycetota bacterium | reverse complement strand
TAATGTTCCGGCTTAAAAGGCCCATCAACTGAAAGACCAAGATAGTCTGCCTGCTGCTGAGTAAGCTTTGTCAGGTCAGCTCCCAAAGCATTCAGATGAAGCATTGCAACTTCCTCATCAAGTTTCTTAGGCAGTGTGTAAACTTTATTTTCCAGCTCTTCAGTTGCCAGCATTATCTGCGCAAGGCATTGATTTGTGAAGCTGTTGCTCATAACAAAACTCGGATGCCCAGTCGCACAACCAAGGTTCACCAGCCTGCCCTCGGCGAGCATGATTATCGACCTGCCCGATTTAAGTGTCCACTTATCAACCTGAGGCTTAATATTTGTTTTGACGCAACCATCGGTTTCTTCAAGGTAGAACATCTGGATTTCGCTGTCAAAGTGACCAATATTGCAGACGATAGATTCATCTTTCATCTGCTCCATGTGCTCACCCCGGATAACATCGCAACAGCCTGTAGTAGTGATAAATATATCGCCTATCGGAGCTGCCTGTTCCATCGTCATTACCTGATAGCCTTCCATTGTCGCCTGCAAAGCGCAGATCGGGTCGATCTCAGTAACAACAACTCTCGCACCGAGTCCTGCCATCGACTGCACACAACCTTTGCCGACATCGCCATAACCTGCGATAACAACAACTTTGCCCGCAACCATAACATCAGTCGCTCTTTTAATGCCGTCAGCAAGTGATTCACGACAGCCATATAGATTATCGAATTTTGATTTTGTCACTGAGTCATTCACATTGATAGCTGCGAAAGGAAGCTCCCCTGCCGCTGCCATCTGGTAAAGCCTGTGCACGCCGGTAGTTGTCTCTTCTGAAACACCCTTGATATTTTCAGCAACCTTAGTCCAGCGACTTTTACTATCAGCAACGCTGGCCTTGAGTCTGTTTATAATAACCTGAAATTCTTTATTGTCAGTTTTTTCATCAAGGATCGCAGGATTTGCTTCAGCCTTTGCGCCATGAACAACAAACAAAGTAGCATCGCCGCCGTCATCGACTATCATATCAGGCCCCGAACCGTCAGACCAGGTCAGTGCCTGCTCTGCGCACCACCAATATTCCTCAAGTGTTTCGCCCTTCCAGGCAAAAACCGGAGTCCTGCCCGCAACCGCAATCGCAGCAGCAGCGTGATCCTGCGTTGAGAAAATATTACAAGAAGCCCATCTAACATCGGCGCCCAAAATCTCAAGCGTTTCAATAAGCATCGCAGTCTGAATAGTCATATGCAAAGAACCCATTACCTTAAGTCCTTTTAAAGGCTGATCCTTGCCATATTTATCACGAAGTGACATCAAACCTGGCATTTCTTTTTCCGCCAGCTGCATCTCAATTCTGCCCCAATCCGCCAAACTCAAATCCGCAACCTTGTATTTCAACTCTGAATCTACTTTCAACATATTAACCTCTTTAATAACTTCCATTGCTCAAATCCACCAAAGGATCATCGTTTAATTAAAGACAGAATATAATACAAAGCTGTCATGTTTGCAACGATTTATTTGTCCGCCCTGCTATCAGCTCCAAAACCTGCACAAATCTGTTATTTTGCAAACTTTGACCTTCTCGATTTACGCTGAGACTTCAGCTTAGGCTTGTTACCCTGCTTAGCCTTTTGTCTTTCCTTGCGTGATGGTTTAGCGGTTGATTTAGCGGGAGATTTAACTCCTGTTTTACCTGCAGACTTACCCCTGCCCCGTCCACGAGGCCTACGAGAGCGTGATTTGCTGCTTTTCTTATCACTATCTCTTGAGGTAGTCACATATTCAGTCTTAGTTTGCTCATAATTAAAATCGTCAAGCCATCTTCTCTCGATCTTTTGACCGACAATTTTTTCGATCTCCCTTACCAGCTTGCGGTCCATATCAGTGACAAAAGTAAACGCATCGCCGCTCCTGGCAACTCTGCCCGTCCTGCCTATCCGGTGAATATACATATCCGCATCTTCAGGCACATCATAATTAATAACATGGCTGATAGTCGAAACATCGATCCCCCTTGCAGCAATATCGGTAGCAATAAGAATCTTTACTTTACCGCTTTTAAAGTTGGTAAGTGCACGTTGCCTTTGCTGTTGACTTCTATCCTTATGGATACAGTCCGCGTCAAAGCCGCTCCTGCGCAGTTTCTCAGTAATCCGTTTCGTCTTAGCCCTGGTGCGAGCAAAAACCAACACGGATTCGCTTTCAACCGTTTTTAAAATTTCAAACAAAAGATCATTCTTCTGGTTTTGTGCTACAGGGTATAGATAATGCGAAACTGCCTCTGCGGGCATCGAAGCTTTTAACTCCACTTTGACAGGATCGTTTAATATCGAACTCGCCAGCCTGTTCACCGAGGCAGGCATCGTCGCGGAGAACATCAGATTTTGTCTCTTAGCCGGCAGATATTTTATTATTTTTTTGATGTCAGGCATGAACCCCATATCGAGCATTCTGTCAGCCTCATCAAGCACAAGCGTCTCAATATTGGAAAAATCCATATCTGTGCTGCTCAAAAGATCCAAAAGCCTGCCCGGACATGCAGTGACTATTTCGACGCGATTGCGCAGATCTTTAAGCTGAGGCTTTTTGCTAACCCCGCCGTAAATAGAACAACAGCGGAACTTAGTTTTCTTAGCCAGCATCTCGAATTCTTCTTTGATCTGCTCTGCTAACTC